>DASZFO010000302.1 GCA_035939775.1 Pirellulales bacterium
CCTGTCGCCCCGATTTCTTTGAGCGTGAAACATCGTTCACAAACTCTATGGTCGCAAGTGCGACTCGCGCTCGTGGAGCTTCCATTCGGTCGCAGCGCGAGTTGACTGCGTTCGCTGGGTGAGCCAGGTCGTGGCAATGGACGCCGAGGCGCGGACCAACGAGCCGATTGCGGCTGCCATCGCCGTGACAACAGTCGCGTCCATAGGTCACCGACGGTCATTTGCTTTCAACGGCTTTGACGATGATCGTCGAGTGCATGGCCTTGCCGTGGATTGTGCAGTGGTATTTGAACTCGCCCGCGGTTGCGAATGTGACGGGCTTCGATGACTTGCCCCGCTCGACTTCGCCGGTGTCGAACGTCTTGCCGTCATCGTCCGAAGTGGCGGTGTGCGTCGTGAAGGCCTTGTTCGTCCAAACGACCGAATCGCCGACGTGGATCTCCAGTCTCTTCGGCTCGTAGCTCATGCTCTTCATCGTGACGGTGATCGGCGTGGAGTCGAGTTTCGTGTCGTCGGTCTTGTTGCTCGCAAAGCAAAAGAGCGCGCAGTTCAGGCTGAACGCGGCGCTAATGGCGGATCGGCACAGGTATCGCATCGGATCATCTCCGTGAAAAGTGTTTCTAAAAGTACTTCAGGTATTCGATGAGAGCCTTTTTATCGTCGTCGCTGAGTTGACTTCCGTAGGTGTGGCCGCGGTCTTCGATGAAGTCGGGGCAGACACTCGCCTGAAGAAGTCTCGCCATCATCCTTTGTTGCGCCACGGCCTGGTTCGTCACTCTCAACTCGGCAAACTTTTCTCTCGGCTGGCCTTGGAGGATGCCGTCCACGTAGGCCTGGAGCACTGCCTTGATCTGCTTCGGATCGGCATTCATCAGCAGATTGATCGGTGTCCCTTTCGGCACGCGCAACAGATCGACTTGCAAATCCGGCAAGTCGGTAAACTCCGGCAGCATGCTCTTCACCATCGGAAACACGTCCGGCAGCGTGCAGTCTTCGGTCGTGACCTTGATCGAGCCTACGCCCGCCCGCTTCTCGGGCCAAAGCAGCTTGGTCATCCCGTCTTCATAGCCCGCCATGCGGCCGGCGACCGACGGATCGGTGATGTAAACACCGACGGAATTGTTGTGCAGATACGGCGCTGTGGCCCAGATGCTCACGAGAGTCGGCGTGCGGTAGAACGACTTGTGAGCCGTGAACTTGATGTCGTACTTTCCGGTCAACGGATTGTAGAGCGGGACCGGCTTGCCGCTGGCGTCTTGGTCGTGCAGGACTTCTGTGGGCACGCGCATATCTTTGTAAGTCTGGCTCGACATCTGCCCCCAGGTGCTGCCGGCCATCGCGTTCGTGCCCAGGCTGCGTTGGGTATTGGTGCCCAGGTCGGAGACGGGATGCCGCTCGTCGTCGGAGAGATAATTGTCCGTGAGGAAATCATCGCGCTGGACCAACTCTTGCCAAGCTTTCTTTTGCTCGGCAGGATCCTTGGGCATGGGATCGGGTCGTTTGCTGCTGTGGCACGACGCGCAGTTGTCGGCAAACGCGATTTTGCCGCGCTTCAGCACCGTGGCATCGGTCGTGAGATAATCCTGGCCGTCTTTCGCCGGCTTCCCGTCGCGCTCGATCTCCTTTGCTTCAGCAAGCGGGAACGAATCGTAGGTGCCCAGAAACAGGGCCATGTTCGGCATCCGCTTCTCGGTGAGCATCCATGGGCTGTTTGGATCTTTGCGGGCCGTGTTGATGAGATCGAATTCGCCCGGCTCAAAGTCGCGACGGACGCTCTCCTTCAAGTCGAACGGGTTGATTGGCCACGCCTTTGCGATCCAGAGATCGTTATAGCAGCCTTCGTTCACGTACACGCGCGTGGAGGCCATTAAGAGGCCCATCGAGTCGGCCCCGTCGGCCAGCACGTGCGGCGCCTTCAGAGTCGGCTCGGCCGCCGTTCCGCCGAGCGCGCCACCCGGATCGTTCTCCTTCACACCGGCGTGAGCGTACATCGACTTGATCAGATCGCGCTGAGCGGGCGTGATCCGCTCCTCCTTCGCGAGCTTCAAGCGCTCGCCGAGACGGTAGATGGAGTTGATGACGATGGGGCCGTTAATGAAATCGCTCGGGAACCGAGAGGTCTCGCTCGTGCCGGGCTGCTGGTGATACAAGTATTGGAAACTGAATGAGTCGCTCGGCGATTTATTGCCGAACAGCATCCCTTCGCGGAAATATTGATTGCCGATGTTCGACGAGAGGTTGTCCCATTTGGGATTAGCGGGATCTTGCGGTGGCTTGTCGGGATTGAAGCTCGTATGGCAGAGGACGCAAGACATCCCGACCAAATACGGCGGTTCGACAGACGCCGGGTTGTTCATGTATTTCTTCACCGACCATTCACTGGCATCGAATTTCTTGTTTGCGAAGAGCTGCAGGCCGATGACGCCGCTCGAGTAGCCGAACACTTCGGGATTCCAGGTCAGCGCGCCATCCTTCATCTGGTCGATCATCAGGCCGTATTTGTCGGGCTTTTCGGCGGGAACGCAATCGGGATCATTGATCAGCCCGATCTTGTTCCATCGCTCAGCCCGAGGCGTGTTGTTCAACAGATAGAGAAAGTCCGCATTCACATTAACCACATTGTTCTTGGCGGAAAGGATCGCCATCTTTCGCCAGAATTGCGGGTTATCGACGCCGCACCACCAGTGCCAGGTGTCCATGCCGTCGCCGACCTTCTTGGGATCCACGCCATAGCGTTTGGCCGCCCAGTCGGCGTGCGTCTTGCGATACCATTCGTAAGTGTGCTCTCCGTCGTTCACCGTCCGGCCGAAGGTGTACTCGACGTCGTCACCTTCGGCGGCGAGAACCGCTGTCTGCTCCAGGAACAACCACGTTGCGGCGGTGAGTGCGCCAAACACGATTCGAGCAAAGCGATAATGTGAAGCGATCATGGCAGCTCCTTTCCGAGTGAATCGCTGAGGAACTCGGCGTGAAAACGGCTACGACATTAATTCGCGCTGATCCAAAGTCAGCGACGCGAGGAATTCGTTTCTTCTTTACTGAGCGTCGTCGATGGACATTGCTCCGCTCGCACACGGTCTGGCACGACGAAGGCCAGCCGTTCGGCGCTCTAAACATCGGCGTACAGGGCGTCGAGACGCTGATGGGCGGCGGCGAGTCCGGCGGGATAATCCGTCTTGCCTCCGACGACCTCGATGTAGCACGCCGACTTCGCCGTGGAAGCCCTGGCCAGTGCGGCATCGAGTTCACCGAGCGTTGTGACCTTGGCCGTGAACCAGTCTTGGCAGCCAAAGGCGGCGGGCAGGGCGTGATAGTTCCAGGGGGCGAGGTCGTTGTAGACCCAATTCGGATCCGCCTCGAGCGCCCGCTCGACCATGTATCCCTCGTTGTTGAGGACAAAAATGATTGGCTTGAGCCCGTATCGTCCCATGGTCCCGATCGCGGTGGCCGTCAACTGGTGCGAACCTTCCCCCGTGAAGAGGATGGTTCGTCGCGATGGATCGGCGAGGGCCACTCCGAGCGCAGCCCCGGTAGCCCAGCCGATCGAACCCCACAGCGGCGCGCCCTGCGTCTCCGCGCCCTCCGGAAGTGGGAGCGGGTAGATCCCTGAACTCGAGCTGCCGCTCTCCAGGACGATCCGATCCATCGGCTTGAAAAAGTCTCGGTATCGTGGGTAGAGTGCCGCTGCGGTGATCGGGTCGCTCGGATTGCCGCCTGGTTTCGCGAAAGCTTGCCGCCGCGGCGCCGAGTAGCCGAAGTTCTTGCGAACTGACCTGGCCAGCATTTCAAAGACGTCGCCCATCCGCACGGGATTGTAAATCCGATTGCCGATGCGGACGTAGTCAACCTCGATGGTCACGAGCTTTTCGGGCGCAAGTTGGCTCGAATAGGCGGCCGTGTTGATCTCATTGAAGTTGACGCCGCCGGCGTCGATAACCAGGTCGGCGCCCTCGATGGCCTCGAGCACTTGTGGGGATGAGCCAGCTCCCAAATAGGTCCCGACGAACTGGGGGTGCGTTTCCGAGAGGACTCCCTTGTCCATCGACATCGCGGCGAAGGGGCAGCCCAGCGCCTCAATCAACCGCTGGAGCTTATCCTGGAGTTTGAACCGCGAGACCGTGTAGGACGGCAGGATGGCCACGGATCGGGCAGCGTCGATTCGTTCGGTGATCGCGGCGATTGCCTTGGCGAGGTCGGGTCCACTAGCGGGCTTCGGGTATGGGGTAGCCTCCGAAGAGGTGACCGGCGTAATGGCAAAGTCGGAGGCGACGAGGATGTAGGCGGGCCGGCTCTCGGCCCGCGCGGTGGCGATCAGCCGCTCCATTTCGTGTGCGCAGTTGTCGGGAGTGATCACGGCCGAGACACATGCCGCCTGCGCCGAGATGTTCGCGAAGTTCTGGAACACTCCATCGCCGAGCGTATGGTGGATGATCTTACCAACCCGCTGGTTGCGCATTGTCGGCATGCCGACGACGTGGAAGACGCACGACCGCTCGGCCTTGGCCCCCATCACGCCGTTGAGCGCGGACAGCTCGCCGACGGCATACGTGGTGCATAGCATCGAACAACCGCGCATACGGGCGTAGCCGTCGGCCGAGTACGCCGCGTCCAGTTCGTTCGAACAGCCAATCCAGCGAATCCTCTCGCTTCGGGCAACGGCATCGTTGAGCTTGAAGGCGAAGTCTCCGGCGACCCCGAAGCAGTCAGTGATCCCCTCTCGCGCGAGCCGGCCGACGATGTAATCCGCAACGGTCGGTTGCTTGCTATGAGATTTAGCCGACGGCTTCGGCTGCTTGGTCGATATAGTTGCCATTTGTGCGCTCCTTTTTCTGTTTGGGCCAATCCCGCTTGCCCGTCTCCTCGGCTGTATTACTGAGCGTGGCCAAAGGTCATGCACCCGTTGGAAAGCGAATGCCGTGCCGACGAAATGAACGGCGACGAACGTTGGATTTCCAGGCAGATTGCCTTCGGATGCGCCAGCCGGCAATGATCCCACTCGCGGTTCTTCGAGAATTCACGAAATTTCGTGAATACTTCGTGGCGTAGCGCTCAAGCGGAGCATACAGAGGGCTATAATGTGGCCGTGGCTATCAGCGAACATCATTCTGATATTGCCGAACTGACCGCCGACCCTCGGGTCGTTGTTGACTCGGTCCCGGCGCTCATTCATACCGCGCGGCCGGACGGCCACCTTGATTTTTTCAATCAAGGCTGGCTGGAGTACATCGGGTTGCCACTTGAAGATCTTCAGGGCTGGAAGTGGACGGTCGCAATTCACCCCGACGACCTTGAAGAAATCCTGCGAAAGTGGCGGGCGTCGCTGGCAACCGGGGAGCCTTTCCTGCACGAGACGCGAGTTCGGCGCGCCGACGGTGAATACCGGTGGATGCTCCACCAAAAAGTCGCGCTGCGCGATCCAGAAGGAAACATTGTCAAGTGGTATGGGTCCAGCATTGACATCCATGAGCGCAAACAGGCCGAAACGTCACTGCAAAAGGCGCTCGACGAAGTCGAGCAACTCAGGGACCAATTGCATCACGAGAACGTCGCCCTGCGCGAGGAAATCGTCAGAACGTCGATGTTCGAGGAGATCGTCGGTCATTCGCCCGTCTTGCATGCGGCGCTCGTTCGGGTCGAGAAGGTGGCGCCAACGGGCTCCACCGTCCTGCTCACCGGAGAAACGGGGACCGGCAAGGAACTCATCGCCCGCGCGATCCACAAACGCTCGAAGCGCTCCGATCGTGCGTTCGTCAGCGTGAATTGCGCCGCTCTTCCGTCCTCGCTGATTTCTTCGGAACTCTTCGGCCACGAGAAAGGCGGTTTCACGGGCGCAATCCAACGCCGCCTCGGCCGCTTCGAACTGGCCGAAGGCGGCACGATCTTCCTCGATGAGATTGGAGAGCTTCCCGCTGAAACTCAGGTCGCGTTGCTCCGCGTCCTCCAGGAGCACGAATTCGAGCGACTCGGCGGAAGTCGGCCGATCCGTGCGGACGTTCGCGTGATTGCCGCCACCAACCGTGACTTGCAGGCGGCGATGGCCGCCGGGGCGTTTCGCAGCGACCTCTTCTATCGGCTTAACGTGTTTCCGATTCAGATTCCGCCGCTGCGGAGCCGCAGAGAGGATATTCCGCTGCTCGTGGAATACTTCGTCGACCGCTATTCCCGCAATGTAGGCAAGCAAATCACGCGCGTGAGTAAGAAAACACTGGACTTATTGGAATCGTACCGCTGGCCCGGCAATATTCGCGAACTGCAGAACGTAATCGAGCGATCGGTCATCGTTTGTGAAACGGACACGTTCACTGTCGATGAAAGCTGGCTGGCTTGTGAATCATGCGAAGACGCAGGTCTGAGTCAGCCGTTGCCCAAGAGAATTGCCGAGGACGAGAGAACGATGATCGAAGCCGCTCTGGCGGAAACGAAGGGACGGGTCTCCGGAGCGTCGGGAGCGGCCAAAAAGCTCGGGCTGCCGGCTTCCACGCTCGAATCGAAAATCCGGGCGCTGAAGATCAATAAACACCGGTTCAAAGGAACGTGATCCTCGATGTAGCGGCGATGATTGCACGATAAGCACATCATGAAGGCATTCTTCGTCGCAAAATCCTTTAAATCCTGTCAAAACCTCCTCCGCGGCTCGTAGCGCCGCCAGATCATCTCGGAATCGCCCGCGCGCAGCCGCGTGCCGTGCAGGATATCGGCAAGGATTTCCGCCGTGTCGGCCACCGTGGTCCCCGAGCGGTTGAAATAGAGATTGCCGTCGGCGAAGAAGACGTTTCGCGTTTGCACCGCCCGCAAGTCAAACCAGCCGGGAGATTGCTCGAGAACCGGAATCTCCCTTAGCGCTCGCGGCAAATTGAATCCGCACGGGGCGACGATCAGCAACTCGGGATCGGCCCGGAGCAGTTCGTCCCAGGAGATCGCTCGCGAGTATTCGCCCGCCGTGCCCAATAGGGGCGTTCCTCCCGCCGCTTCGATCAATTCCGGTCCCCAGTTGCCCGTGACGAAAACAGGGTCCGTCCATTCGAGCACGGCCACGCTCGGCCAACGATGGCCGGCCACTTCCTGCCGGACGCGCTCGATTCGGCCGTTGAGTTCCGCGACGAGCCGCTGCCCCGCCGGCTGGCGACCGATCGCCTCCGCGACGCTCAATACGGCGCTCATGATCCCGGCGAGCGAGCCGGCTTGAAGCGACAAGGAGCGACAGCCGGGCGGTTCGCCGCCCGAGCGGGCCACGTCGCGCGGCGTCACGGCGCAGACCTCGCAATGCGCCTGCGCGATCAATAGATCGGGCCGCAGTGCGTTGATTCTCGCCACGTCAACGTGATAGAGCGGCTCACCGGCCGCGAGCCGCCGCCGAACTTCGGCGTCGATCTCGCGGCTGGACAGCGCGACCTCGAACGCCGGCCGGGTGCAGCAAGGCAATTGCCGCACCCACGCCGGGCAGTCGCACTCATGCGAGCGCCCGACTAATTCGTCGCCAGCTCCGAGGGCGCAAACGATTTCCGTCGCGCCGGATAAGAGAGACACGATTCGCATGTCCGAATCATCGCAAATGGGCGTCAATGTGTCACGGTGGCCGCCGTGGTAGGTTCCCTACACTTGTTCGACAATGCGCGCAGGGAATCCGCAAATTCACTTGACAAGAAGGGGGGAATAACTAGCCTAGGCCGTAGGTCATGCCCCGGATCAGAGTTTGCTGAATCGAATTCTTCATCGTCTGCTTGAGGAGATCGCACGTGAATTGCACCTCATGGATCG
>DASZFO010000303.1 GCA_035939775.1 Pirellulales bacterium
CATGGTTTTCACGCCATCGCGGGGGAAATCGCCGATCTGCTCAAGCTGAAAAAGACGTTGGTGGTATGGCTCATCGATAGGACCCCTGGCTCGGTCGGAATTCGCGGAAATGCGGTGCGGGGGATTTCGTCCGTCGCCGGCGAGGCAATCAAAAGATCCCAATCGCGCGGCGGCGCGAGCAATCCTTTGTCGATCGCGATCGTGGCTTATGGCAAAGAGGTCACGATGGTCACGGCGGAACCTACGGAGGATGCGTCTCAAGCCGCCTCTCTCGCCGGCGCCATCGGCGAAGAGACGACCGAAAATCCAGTCACGTTTGCCGCGGTGGGCAAGGCGGCTGAGCAGTATCTTCCGTATCGCAACAAAGGCTATGAAGTGATCTTCGTGATCGTTGCCGACGAGAACGGCCGCGATTGGGACCAGCTCGACGCAGCAATCCCCAAGTTGAACCGTGTTGCCGTTTCGGCCTATGGGATCGGCGCTGCGGTGCCTTTCGGGCGACCGGCCGACGAACCGGCCGATAAAACCCCGTCCGAATCGTTCTCCCTGGAGCGAATTGACCTGGCCTATCCCAGCAGACAAGCGGAAATCGATTTGACCGATTCGGGCTATGGTCCCTTCGGACTCGAGCGTCTCTGCCGCAAAACTCAAGGGCGGTTTTTTCGAATCCGTTCGGGCAGCTCAAGCCCCGGCTGGAAACGTGGCAGCGACGAATCCGTCGATTCCGGACTGCTCAAGGAGCACGCGCCAGACTACGTCTCCGCGAAGCAATATCAACAACTTCTCAGTGAGAACAAGGCCCGCGCCGCGCTCGTGAATGCCGCGAAGGTTCCCCACGTGGAAGTGCTCACCGCGGTTCGGCAGACAACGTTCGTTCCGCAATCCGACGCGGCGAAGCTTGCCATAACGGTGGGAAATGCGCAGCGCGGAGCCGCCGATAAATCGCTCGACGTGGACCGTCTGTACAACGTCCTTGCCGCCGGGGAAGCCGACCGGCCGAAGCTAACCGGCGCTCGCTGGCAGGCGGAATTCGATCTGGCGATGGGCCGCATTTTGGCCGCCAAGAGCCGGATTGACGGCTATAACTCGATTCTGGCGACCATCAAGCAAGGAAAAGCGTTCACGAAACCCGGCAGCAAGGCCTGGGTGCTCGAGCGCGCCGACGGCATTAGCGGCGACAGCGCGCTGAACAAACGGGCAACCAACGCGCGGATGTATCTCAACCGCGTCATCAAAGAACATCCCGGGACTCCTTGGGCAGCGCTGGCCGAGCGGGAGCTGAGCGAAAACGTCGGCTGGGAGCTGACTGAGGAGTGAAGCAAGGCGCTGAGACTGGGACGGCGGTAGGGTGCGTCAAGGCTCTGCGCAGACGCACTTTTGGACGCTCCGAAACGAGCGCCACGGCGAGTCCGGTGCGTCTGCGCGGACTTGACGCACCCTATGGCTCACCCTCCCAACGATTCGCGCATTTCGTGCAGCTCGTCGTCCGTTCGTCGCAAGTGCTCCGTGAGTTCTTCCAAGTCTCGGCGCAACTGCCCGACTTCGGCTCGGAGCGATTCCACCTCGCGGGTGAGGCGATCGGATTGCGGAGCGGCTTGAGCGACGGGCAGCGGTGCCGATCGAGCGGCCAGCGAGGGAACGGGTGGCGAGATCGGCATCGCGGTGTGCATGGCAGGCGACGAAACGGCTGTCGCCGATGAGCCATCGAAGCTGGCCCGCAGAGCCGCCATCTCTTCCGGCATGTAGAGCGCGTGGCTCAGCACATGACCGCGCCCCTCGGACGAAAGCGATACGATGAGCCTCTTGGCCTTCAGAGATTCGAGAATCGGCCGCAGCGCCGCCAGATCGGGGATGGGATCCATTCGAGCCGCCCGGCCGCGCAGCTCCCCTTCGGTCTGCGCGCCGCGGAGCAGTAGTTCGGTCATCACGCCCAGCTCGACTTTGCTGACACCAAGCCAGTCGTACATCATGTGCCGATATTTCGGCACGCGGCCGCTGCCTTGCACTTCGATCAGCGCGCCCGCCGCTCGCAGCCGTTCGAGCGCTTCTTCGACATCCTCGGGCTGCAACTGCATCTGCGGATCGCGGTTGTTCTTCTGATTGCAGCCGGTCACGATCGAATTGAGCGTGAGCGGATACTGCTCGGGCGTGGTCTTGGCCTTCTCGACGAGCACTCCCACAACGCGGCGATCGATCGGCCGCAGCGGCTTCCACTGCGGCGGGCGAGGAGGAGTTTCAGGGGCAGTGCTGGCGTCGGACATGATTTGCGCGCGAAGTGCGTGATAACGAGGACTTCCTGCTTCTCCCTCTGGGAGAGGGTCGGGGTGAGGGGAGCTACCAGTCGACTCACAATCCCCTCACCCTAACCCTCTCCCAAAGGGAGAGGGAACTGAGCGCGGCGCCTTCTTGATTGGTCGTGCGGTTGTTGTACCATGTTTTTCAGAGCAATCGAAGTCCCGCGCCGAGATTCCGCTCTGCCAGGGTCTTCTCAACCGCAACGCTTTTTCAATTGATGCATACCTCCACGCCGCTTACCGACAAACGCTTCTTGATGTTCGTCGACGATCTCTACGAAGACCTGGAGTTGTGGTATCCACGGCTGCGGCTCACAGAGGCTGGCGCTCATGTGACGGTGGCTGGCGTCAAAGAAGGGTATGTCTATCGAGGAAAGAACGGCTACCCTTGCGCGGCGGCCGCTCCGATCTCCGAGATGGAGGCCGGCGATTTTCATGGCGTCGTGATCCCCGGCGGCTTCATGCCTGACAAGCTCCGCCGCGATCGTAAGGTGCTGAGCTTGGTGCGCGAGTTCGCCGCCGCCGGGAAGCTGGTGGCCGCGATTTGCCACGGCGGCTGGATTCCAATCTCCGCGGGGGTTTACAAAGGCATTCGCGTCACCGGCTCGCCGGGGATCAAGGACGATTTGGTGAACGCCGGCGCTCGTTGGGAAGACGCGGCCGTGGTGATCGATCGCCACTTCGTCTCGAGCCGCAAGCCCGACGACCTCCCCGACTTCTGCCGCGGGATTCTGCAGGTGCTGGAGGGGAAGTGAATAGCCTAATGGAGCTTCAAATCTGATTTGACGGGTGCCATGGCCACTGCTTTGAGTGGCCATGCGCCACCACAGTCCATGCCCACGCCGAGCCGCTTTCCTTTACCCATATTATTCACTGCTGGTTTTTTTGAGTGAA
>DASZFO010000304.1 GCA_035939775.1 Pirellulales bacterium
GGCGGCGCGTCCTGGTCGCTGAACGAGGCACTGTGGCATATGCCCGAGCGCCGCCAGTGGGCGGGCGTCGCGGGCGGCGAGCAACCCGGCATCAACTCGGTGCTGATCGATCCGCGCAACCCTTTCGACATCCGCATTGGCGTATCGACTGCGGGCGTATGGGCAAGCACCGATGCAGGGGGATCGTGGCGGCTGATCAACCGCGGCATGCATGCCGAGTACATGCCGCCGGAGCAGCGCGACAACCCGATCGTCCAGGACGTCCACCGGCTCGCCGGCTGCACCGCGTACCCCGAGATCGTGTGGTGTCAGCACCACAATGGAGTCTTCCGCTCGGAGGACGCCGGGGCAAATTGGCGCGAAGTGACGGCGATCCGCCCATCGAAATTCGGCTTTGCCGTCGCCGCGCATCCGATCGACCCGGACACCGCCTGGTTCATCCCCGCGATCAAGGACGAGCGGCGCATTCCGGTGGACGGCAAGGTCGTGGTCGCTCGCACCCGTGACGGCGGCCGCAGCTTCGAAGTGCTGACGCGGGGCCTGCCGCAGCATCACGCCTATGATTTGGTGTGGCGCCACGGCCTGGCAGTCGACGAGAGCGGTGAGCGGCTCGCTTTCGGCTCGACCAGCGGCGGTTTGTGGATCTCGGAGGACGGCGGCGATTCGTGGGCCATGCCGGAGGCGCGGCTGCCCCCGGTCGCCGTCGTGCGCTTTCCGCCGGTGTGATACTCGAAGGAGGACAGACCGATGCGATTTATGATGTTGGTCAAGGCCAGCAAGGATTCCGAAGCCGGCATGATGCCGGACGACAGTCTTATTGCCGCGATGACGAAGTACAACGAGGAGATGGCGAAGGCCGGAATCCTGCTTGATCTTGCGGGTCTGCAGCCCAGCTCGAAAGGAGCACGTATAAAATTCTCCGGCGGAAGGCCCACCGTCGTCGACGGCCCGTTCGCCGAGACGAAGGAGCTGATCGCCGGTTACTGGCTGATCCAGGTCGACTCGAAGCAACAAGCGATCGACTGGGCCAAGCGCTGCCCCTCTCCGCACGGCGACGGGGCGGAAGGCGAGATCGAGCTTCGCCAATTGTTCGAGCTCGATGATTTCGGTCCAAGCCCGGCAATCGAGGACGCACGCCGGCTCGAGAGCGAACTGATGAAGAAGAAATAGGCAACCGGCGATACGATCGTGACTTTGCTGCAAAACCGGCGATGCGGCGGCGTGACTTAGCTTCGTGATCGGCGCCCGATGAAAGGTCGGATGATTAGCCAATACGGCGACCCCCGGGCACGCCGCTTCAGCGCTTAAATAGCCTGGTGAGCGTGAAGTTGAGTCTGATACTGCTTCGTGCTGAAGACGCTGCGCACCTCGCCGAAGTCGGAGGCGAGCGTTAGCCGCCATCACCGGCGAGCGCGGCTCCTGAGCACCGCTCCGCGCCATCCGGCGATGGGATGCAGCTCTCAGTGCCGGCTGAGCATGTCCCAGGGGGTCTTGCCCTCGGGTAGCGGCGGGATGCGCAAGAGATCCGCCATCGGCACTCCGGCTTCGTAGTCGCGGATTAGTTGCTCGGGGTTGTAGGTCACGCCGACTGGATTTTCGGCAAAGGCGGCGCTTTGGAAATAAGCCTGCAATTCCTCTGGCGTGGCGAAATTGTCGATCTGCAGCTCGACCCGGTTGTTGTCGGGGTCGCGGTAGTACATCGACGTAGTCACCCCGTGATTGATCGGCCAATGCGGCA
>DASZFO010000305.1 GCA_035939775.1 Pirellulales bacterium
ATCAGGCATCAACGAGATCGTTCAAGACGACGATCGCCATCCCAGCGATGAACGGCGGGACTCGGTCTCAGCCGTCGGTCGGAATCGCCGTCGGCCGTATCGGCACATTCGCCAATAGCTGCTCTAGTGCGGCGAGACTAACCGGCTTGACGAGGTGATAGTCGAAACCGGCGTCCTTAGTTTGCCGTCGATCATCATCTTGTTCATAGCCGGTCAGAGCCACGAGAATCACGCCTTCGAGTCCCGGTTCCTTGCGCAGTTGGCGGGCCAGTTCGCAACCGTCCATGTTCGGCATCCCAATGTCCGAAATCACGATGTCCGGCCGTTGGGACTTCGCTAGTTCAAGCGCGGATGCCGAATCCTGGGCAGCGCAAACATCTTGCCCCATCTTTTCCAAGAGCTTACCCAGCACATAGATCGCGGCCTGCGCATCGTCCACGATCAGAATCCGACGAGTCGGTAGCGGAATGCTCTCGTCCCGAGCAATCGGGGTCATTGGGCGCACAGCAAGCGGAAGATGGATGATAAACTCGCTGCCGGCGCCAGTTCCGTCGCTGCGGGCCTCGATCCGGCCGCCGTGCATTTCGACCAAATGTTTGGCGAGCGGCAGTCCGAGGCCCAATCCGCCGCGGGAATGACTGGCGTGGCTATCCACTTGGGCATACATATCAAATACCCGCAGCAGCATGTCGGGCGGGATTCCCAATCCGGAGTCCCGAACCGACAGCACCACTTCATTCTCTTTGTGCTGCGCGGTCAGCCAGATTTGACCGCTTCGATCCATGTACTTGGCGGCATTGTTGAGCAGATTGACAACGACCTGAACCAGCCGAGTGGCGTCTGCGTTCACCGTTATCGGGCTCGGCGAAATCGAAACCACAAGTTGATGACCCGCCGCCTCGATATACGGGCGGCTCGTCTCGACGGCACTCGCCAAGATGGCGGACAATTCGACGATTTCCTTTCGCAGTTCGGACTTGCCACGCGCGATGCGCGAGACTTCCAACAAGTCGTCCACGAGCCGCACCATGTGAGTGACCTGCCGTTCCATGATGTTGCGCACGTGTTCAACGGCGGGGTCCAGATCATCGGAGAGCTTAAGGATATCGATCGCGTTGCAAATGGGGGCTAGCGGGTTCCGCAGCTCGTGGGCCAACGTCGCCAGGAACTCATCTTTGCGACGATCGGCGAGCCGAAGTTGCTCGAAGAGACGAGCATTCTCGACGAAATCGACCGCCTGGTGGGCACAAAGGTCGATCAGCCTTTTAACGCGCTCCGTCGGCTGGTGAGGCTCTCGAAAATGTGTCGACAAGACGCCGACAATTTCACCCGAGCGGGCGATCAGCGGCGTGCTGTGAATCGCTCGATATCCGGCTTGTCGCGCCACGTCCCGATGACCAGCGTCGACCGGATCGGTTTCCATATCCTCGACTACGTGGCGCCGTCGCTCTCGAAAACTCGAACCGTGCAGGTCGTCGATGGGACCGAGACGCTCGAGCGATTCAAGAAACTCATCATCAAATCCATGGCTCGCCGCAACCGCCAGTCGTCTTTGCTCGGGATCGTACAGCGATAAGAGGCCCAGATCCGTCTCCTCGATTGCCATCGCCGAATGAAGAATCTCCTCCAAGACAAAATCAAGCTCCCGCGTCGCCGAGAGCCGCCGGCTCATTTCGTGGAGCCGCCGCAAATCAGCCTCGTCGCGCTTTCGCGCGGTGATATCGCGGGCGATCTTCGAAGCGCCGAAAATGCGGCCATCACGGTCACGGAGCGGCGAAACCGTCAGGGAAATATCGACTCGGTGGCCAGCCTTCGTCAATCGCTCGGTTTCGAAGTGTTCGATCCGCTCGCCATTGCGGAGCCGTTCCAGGATGAAACGTTCCTCATCCAGTCTTTCCGGTGGGATGATGATGGTGATTTGCGATCCGATCGCCTCCTCGGCCGTGAATCCGAAAATGCGTTCGGCGCCCCCGTTCCAGGTAAGTATCCGGCCATCGAGCGTCTTGCTGACGATCGCATCGTCGGACGATGCCACGAGCGAAGCGAGAATGGCGCTATTGCGATCGGCTTGCTTCTGGTCGCTGAGATCGATAACGATGTTGATTGCGCCCGTGATCTTGCCCGAGCTGTCTCGGATCGGGCTGGCATGCGCCAATACATTGCGGCGGCTGCCGTCCGGGCGCTCGACAATAATTTCCTCACGGTGGTATTCTTGGCCTGTTTGCAAGGCCAGCGCCATCCAACACTCCTCGTGTCGAAGCGGAGTTTCGTCGGCCGCGAGCAGCCGAAACGAGCCGCAGAAGCGGTCCGCGGGATCGTTGAGTTTTGGTTCGCGCCCCCAAACCTCGGCTGCGGGCCGGTTGAAATAGGTAATCTTGCCTTCCGGATCACAGATATAGGCGCCCGCCGGAAGTCGATCCAAAAACTCCACGAAATCCATCTGATTCAATTGCGAATTGGAACTGGCCGCCTTCGATCGTCGTTTCATCTCCGCGCCTCCGCCAAGAACGGGATAGTCAATTGAAGGAAAGAATCACGAATTCCAGGAAAGCCAGGTCGGCTGACGGACGTTTTCTGTCGTTTGGTATCCTGCCGCCCCCTAAACATCAATTCTTGCAAACGGGGGGACGCAGCGTCCGGCTGCGTCCCCCTAACAAGTATCCGACACTTACGACTGGGGTGCAATCAGCGGCGCGGGCCGCCTTCGATCGCTCGGCCGACTGCGGCGCCGGCTCGGCCGACCGCCTCGCCCGCTCGACCGACGCCGGCTTCTGCCCGATCTACGGGTCCGCGATATCCGGTCCAATAGCGATAAGGGAAACCGCCATAGTAACCGTAATAGCCGCGACCATTACCGCCGTAGTAGTCACTGTTGCCGTAGTCCGAATACGCAGCGCCCGGCCCCGAGGGCGACCACTGGCCGTTCTGATAGATCAGCCAACCGTTATTCGTCCAGTACCACCAATTCCCATTGGAATAGCGGAAATTGCTGTCGGCGCCTCCATAATCATTGGCGTAGTCGGACCAGTTGCCGTCGTTGTAGTACGACCAGCGATTCTGCGGTCCGTAATACCACCAACGACCGCCATCCCAGCGGTAGCGCCAGCGATCGACGTTGCGATCGGCAAGGTCGCGATCACGGCGGTCCATATTGCGCGCATTGGCGTCAAATCGCGCGTCCGGGTTCGTGACATTGGCTCCCGGAGGAACATTGATGTTTGCGCCTCGGGGCCCTTGCACGTTCACATCGGCGCCGCCGGTAGGACCGCCGGGTTGCACTTGCACGTTGCCGCCTCGTGGTCCCTGCACATTCACGTCAGCGCCCGCCGGCCGGCCAGGTTGAACCTGTACGTTGCCACCGCGCGGTCCTTGCACGTCGACTCCGGCCCCGGTCTGTCCGCCAGGTTGTACTTGGGCATTGGATCCGTTCGGCGCCGCGACATTACTCCCGGCATTAGCATTCGCGCCGACTCCGGCGTTGACTCCCACATCGGCGCCAGGCGCGGCAACATTCGCTCCGCCGCCCGCGTTGGCTCCGGCGCCCGCGACGGCAGGCCCGCCGACGTTGGCTCCCCCGCCGGCATTGGTTCCTGCTCCAGCCCCTATCCGCGGCCCTTGAGCCAAGAGCGCCGCGCATCCAAGCGCCACGACCGCCGCCGTGCTCAGTTTGACAAAGACAAACCGCATGATCGCACCTCCTCGATGAAAATTACGCTTTTGCCAGCGGCTCCCTTCCCATCGTCGCAACTCGTCGGAGCCAACCCGATCGCGACCGTCGCGTCGGGAAACTAAACGAGTGATTCGGAATTGCACGCTCTGCATACGCCGTGCCAGACCTCGACTGCCGCTCCGCTCGGCGGATAAGCGGTCTAAACTGCAACTCGACTTGGCCAAATCGCGACCGGTCGATGCTCGGCGCGACTCGAAATGATAGCAAGGGCATGTGTCTTATCGAATCGCTGGCAACAATTCGACCAAACTGTTTCAGGCGACGCCAAACTCAGGGAGGCTGATTCGCCCACCAATTACCGACCGGTCGCACTAGCTGGCAAAGCTCGCCTGACCCGCTAAACTTTGGACTCGGTTTTCGGCTGAAAGCGTTGCCTGCCGACACGGCTAGCGGCAGGCGCCGCGCGGCCTAGACCCAACTAAAGCGTTGATCCCGGGACGTCGGGTATGAACAAGACATTTGAGCAAGGCAGGAATGAAATTGCCTCGCTCAGCCAATATCTCGCGACGAACCGGCAAGCATTTTGCGCTGCCGGCATGAAGGAAGCCCACGTTCGGCAGTCCCTGATCGATCCTTTTTTCGAGGCGCTTGATTGGGACGTGCGAAACGCGGAGAGGGTTGCACCGCAGTACCGCGAAGTCATTCCCGAAGACAGCCTCGACGTGGAGGGCCAACAGAAGGCTCCAGATTACACCTTCCGCGTTGGCACTCTGCCCAAGTTCTATGCGGAAGCCAAGAAGTGCGGCGTCAACATCCACATGGATCCCGCTCCGGCTTACCAACTTCGCCGCTATGGCTGGAGCGCGAAAGTCGCCGTCTCGATCTTGACCGACTTCGAAGAACTCAGCGTTTACGATTGCACTCTGCGGCCGAGTCTGGGCGACAAGGCTAGCCGCGCGCGAATCCTCTATTTTCGCTTCGACGAGTACGCCGATCGCTGGCGCGAGTTGTGGGACGTGTTTTCGCGAGAAGCCGTCTGGTCCGGGGCATTCGACCAATATGCCGCGTCCAAGCGGAAGCGTGGCACTTCCGAAGTCGACGTGGAGTTTCTCAAGGAAATCGAAGGTTGGCGCGAGTCGCTGGCCCGCAACATGGCCTTGCGAAATCCAGACCTCTCTTCCGATGATTTGAACGCGGCCGTCCAATACACGATCGACAGGATCGTGTTCCTTCGCATGGCAGAGGATCGGGGTCTGGAGCCCGAACAGCAACTCATGAATCTATGCGGAGAAACAGACATCTACTCGCGTTTCATGCGCGGCCTCTGTCGCCGCGCAGACGAAAAATACAACTCCGGCTTGTTTCATTTCCAGAAGGAAGAGGGCGAATCGGATGCGCCCGACCGAATCACGCCGAAGCTGTCGGTCGATGATAGGGTCTTCAAGCCGATTCTGCAAAGCCTTTATTTTGCTCACGGCTCGCCATATCACTTCGGCGTGATGCCGGTCGAAATCTTGGGGACCGTTTACGAACGCTTCTTGGGCAAAGCGATTCGACTGACCGTTGGCCATCAAGCTAAAGTGGAGGAAAAGCCGGAGGTTCGCAAGGCCGGCGGGGTCTACTACACGCCGGCTTACATTGTGGACTACATCGTAAAAGAAACGGTCGGACGCAAGATCGAAGGCCGAAGTCCCGCTCAACTGGCTGGGCCGCGAAACGGAAAGCAGCCGCTGCGAGTGCTGGACCTTGCTTGTGGAAGCGGATCGTTCTTGCTCGGCGCCTATCGGCTCCTGCTCGACCATTGCCTGAGCTGGTACGTGGCAAACAAGCCGCAATCGCACAAGCGAGCGGTCTACAACGGTATACGGTCGGGCCAATGGCGACTGACGATTGAAGAAAAGAAACGTATATTGACCACGCATATTTTTGGCGTGGACATCGATCCGCAGGCCGTCGAAGTGTCCAAATTGTCGCTTTTGCTGAAGGTGCTGGAAGGCGAGAACGAGCAAAGTGTCGTCCGGCAATTGAAATTCTTCCGCGAGCGGGCGCTGCCAAATCTGGCCAACAACATCCAGTGCGGCAATTCCCTGATTGCTCCCCAGCAGCTCGTTGGCGATTTACTTTCTCAAGCCGACGAAATGCAACGCGCGAACGCGTTCGATTGGAAGCAACACTTTCCCGAAGCCATGAAGGCGGGCGGATTCGGCTGCGTTATCGGCAATCCACCCTACATCCGTATCCAGACGATGAAGGACTGGGCGCCGCTGGAAGTGGAGATCTATAAAACGATCTATGAATCTGCGCGAGCGGGCAATTACGATATTTACCTGGTTTTCATTGAACGCGGTTTACAACTATTGCAAGCCGCCGGGCGACTCGGCTTTATCGTTCCAAATAAGTTCTTCCGCACGGACTATGGCGAAGGCATTCGGCGCGTGCTCTCGGGGCTGTGCAGCGTTGACCGCATCGTCGATTTTGGGCACCATCAGGTTTTTTCAGCAACAACCTACACATGTCTGCTGTTTCTCGAAAAGGATGGTGCAGCGTCGTTTCAGTATGCCGCGAGCGAGGCGTCGCCTGAATCGATTCAAGGTCTTCGATTCTCGAAACGCAGCAGCAAAACGTTGACCGCCGACGCGTGGACCTTCGAACCGCCTGAGACGGCTTCGATTTTCGCCAAGCTGCAGGCCAGGGCAACGCGTCTGCTCGATCTTCCTGCGACCGTGAGCCGGGGCAGCAGCAGCGGCGACGACGATGTCTTTATGTTCGAACGCGGAACGGTCCAGATTGAAGACGGCGTTGTCAGGACGCCGGTGTTCGCGAGCGATTTCGGTCGTTATTGGTTCGCGCCTAGCGGAAAATGGGACATCATCTTTCCCTACGCCCTTGACGATGGCGAATATCGATTGATGCCGGAACGCGAGTTCAAGCGTCAATTCCCTCGCGCGTACGCATACCTTCGCGGAAAGGAGCAAGCGCTGCGGCGCCGCAAGCAATTCAAAGAGTGGTATGCCTATAGCGCCCCGCGCAACCTTTTGCTGCACGGTGAAGCGCAGATTGCCGTGCCATTGCTCGCCGATAAAGGACTCTTTGCGCGTATACCAGAGCGGCTGCGGTCTCAACTATGCCCGATGGCCAGTGGGGGCTTCACGATTGCGATTTCCAAAGGATGTCGGATGAAACCTGAGTATGTGCTGGGGCTTCTTAACTCGAAGCTCCTATTCTGGCGGCTTCAGCGGATGAGCAATGTCTTCCGCAGAGGCTGGATCACATGCACGAAGCAATACTTCGCGGAGTTGCCCATCCACGAAATCGATTTTGCCGACGTGGCTGACAAAGCGCGGCATGATCGGATCGTTTCCCTAGTTGATTCGATGGTGGCCGTGCGCAATCAACTTGCCGCCGCGAGGTCCATGGCGCAAAAGGCCGTGCTCCAGCGGCAGATCGACTCCACCGATCGCGAGATCGATCGGCTCGTGTACGGTCTGTATGACTTGACCGCGGAGGAAGTCGAGTTGGTCGAGGCCGACAGCAGATGAGGCTCACCCATCCGATGCCGAACTGCATGAATGCCCGCCGAGAATCAGATTCACCGAGCCGCGCTCCATCCAATGTCCGCCAACTGCGGAGCATGGCGCGAATACCCCCACGGGGAGTCGAACCCCGGTTTTCGGGCTGAGAACCCGACGTCCTGGGCCACTAGACGATGGGGGCGGGTCGGCGGTTGCACAGACGAGGAACTCCTCGCCGCGGCACTGGCCGCATGAGTAATTTAGTGGCCGCCGCGAACTGCGACAAGGGGCCGAATTCGGGGCTGGGGACTGGGGGCTCGGGGCTCGCGAGGCGGGCGTTGGCGACCGTGACGACATGGCGATTGAGCGGGGCGGGTTGCGGGACTGGCACGCGGAGGATAGAAGGGCGGAAGAGCAGCGATTTCGCCTTCCTGCGTTGTCGGTCGCGTGTTGTACTTGGTACTTTGTACTTCGTATTTTGATCCCCAGTCCCCAGTCCCCAGTCCCCAGCCCCCAGCCCCTATGTTGTCCTTCGGCGAGCGATTGGCGGAAGCGGTTCGGCGGCGCGGGACGAGCGTCCTGGTCGGGCTCGATCCGCGAATCGAGCAGCTTCCAGAGATCGTTCGCAAGCGGGCTGGGGATTCGGCGAGCGAGCAGGCCGCCGCGTATCGGGAGTTTTGCCAAGGGGTGATCGATGTGGTCGCGCCGCTCGTGCCGGCCGTTAAGCCACAGGCGGCATTTTTCGAGGAGCTGGGGCCGGCGGGAATGCAGGCGTTGGCCGACGTGATCCGCTACGCCCGCGATCGCGGTCTGCTCGTGATCGTCGACGGCAAGCGAAACGATATCGGCTCGACCGCAACGGCTTACGCCCGAGCTTATCTGGGGGCCGAATCAAGCGCTTGGGGCGCCGATGCGCTGACGGTCAGCCCGTATCTGGGGGCCGACAGCATCGAGCCGTTCGTCGAGGTGGGGCGCCAGCGCGGGGCGGGGATCTTCGTGCTCGTAAAGACGTCGAACTCTGGCGGAGGACAGTTTCAGGACCTCGCGTGCGAAGGCCGGCCGCTCTATCGGCACGTGGCCGAGTTCGTCGAGCGGCTGGCGACGGCCGGGGCCGGGGCGAGTGGCTACGGCGACGTGGGGGCGGTCGTTGGGGCGACCTGGCCCGAGCAGTTGGCCGAGCTGCGACAGGCGATGCCACATGCCTGGCTGTTGATCCCCGGCTTCGGCAGCCAAGGGGGAACGGCTCAACACGTGGCGGCGGGATTCGATTCGCGAGGGCTAGGGGCGATCGTGAACAATTCGCGCGGAATCATCTTCGCCCACGCGCGGCCGGAATTCGCTGGGCGTTTCAAGCCGGCCGAGTGGCAGCAGGCCGTCGAAGCCGCGACGCGCGAGATGATCGCGCAGTTGCCGCGAGTGGCGAGTGGCAAGTAGCAAAGGCCGGTGCGATGCCATCGTGCCGGCGCACCCGGTCTTCGGTTCGCAAGCGAACCGGCTAACGAACGATCTTCGGCCTCCGACTTCCGACCTCTTCTTCTCATTCAATTTCCAAAATCGCCTCGGTCTCGCCGTCACGGCGGAAGCGCGCCAGATAGAAATCGGTCGAGAGGTTCATGCCGAGCAGAGTTCGGTTGGCCGGTTCGGAAAGCGACCGGTAAACGAGCCACTGGCGATTGCCGAACTGGACTCGGTAGCCGACGGCCAAATCTCGCGGCTGGTTGTGTCGTTGCTCGGCGACGGTGAGCTGCCGCCAGGTGAACGCCTTCTCGGCCCCGCCCCGTGACAGGTCGAACCAAAGCGGAGCGAAGAGCCGTCGGCCGCTGCCGGCTTGCCGCAGCTCGAGCGCGGCGCGATCGATGGCCAGCGAGCCGCCGCGCGCGTCGGCCCGCCATTCGGGAAGCGCCAGCGGCAGCACGAGCGCCCGGGCCTTATGACCTTCGAGCAACAATTCGCGCGTTTCGGCCGCAGTGCTCGCCGTGAGCCGCGGCGCCAGCGGCAAGCGACCGCGATACGACAGTTCGTGCGGCCGATCGCCAAGCACCGCATCGGCCAGAAACAAGAATTGATCTTTTCGGGCCAGCAGCATCTGCCGTTGGACGCGGAGCGAGCCGGACAGATCCATCTCCAACTCCAAATAATCGCAGTCGTCGTCGCTGACCCAACATACTTCGCGCCACTCGCTGGCCGGTTCCGCCAGGTCGCCATCGACGCGAACCTCCAACTCCCAACAGCCGCTGAGAAACAGATCGGCGCCGACGGCCAACTCCGCTCGCACCGAACGAGCGCCGTAAGCCACGGCAAATCGCTCGCCCCGCGCCCCCCAGTCCGGACGGAGCACGGCAATCTCCGACCATTCGGAATGCACGGCGGCGGCGGGCAACTGCCGCGGTTTGATTCGCAGCGCGGCTTTTTCGCGGCGCGTGGCCAACATCGCGCGGATCAAGCGACGAATCGGTTTGTCCGCGATCAATTCGGCCGCCACGTCGACCAGCCACCCCGCGGACCGGCTTGCCCCATGCGTGGCGGCCGTCTCCGTGCTGGCGGCACTCGCCGCCGCGTCGTTGGTCGCGCCGGCGTGGGCCAGAGCGCCCGCGAACGTCGGCGAGCCGTCTTGGCGCGAGAGACGAACCACTTCGCGCACGGCCAGCGGGAATTGCTCTTCGGCTTCGGCATTCCAGCAGCCTCCTTCAAGGTGCTCGCCGATCAGCCGGCAACGGGTCCAGCAAGCGACGAGTGGACGCAGCGCGGCCAGGTGCCGGCAGTGCGGCAATCCTTCGCCGTCCAATAGTTCGGCCATGCCATGCGAAAGGGCCGCCGCGGCCGGCGATTGCAATGGGCGGCAAGGGTTCAATTCCGGAAACAAATAGGCGAGCGTCAGCGGCAACTCGCCCGCCGAAAGCTGGTGGCCGAGCGGATCGGCGTCCAGCGCGATCGCCGGCCGGCGCGACATTTGGTGCAATTGCCGCCAGACGCGCCACCATGAATCGCGATCGAACAGGTTGACGCGCTGGGCGAGCATGTGGAGCCAGGCGAGCGACTCAAGAGCAATGGCGCTCGCCGTTTGCGGACCGTCGCGGCGCACCGAGATCGGCAACTTGCCGTTGCCGGAATGTGAATTGCCGTTACGACCGCCGTGCGTCTCGGCGTTGGCCGGCGCCGGGTCGTCGCTGGCCCAGTTCTCCTCGAGCCACTCGAGCGAGTTTACTGCTACGGCGTCGTGGCTGGCGCCGCGTTTCGATTGGCGTCCGAGCGATTGAAACAACCATGCCAGCCGGTCCGCTTGGGACGGCGCGGTGTCGCCCCAGGTGAGGACGCTGTCTTTGCCCGTCCACAGACGCGCGATCGGGACGGGACGACGGCGGCGGAGCAGGTGCCGCTTCCAGGCTTTCCAGCCGGCGATGTTTTCACCGGCCGAGTAGCTCTCGCGCACTTCGGGCGGGGCCGTTTCGTGCCAAAATGATTCCTCACTCAACAACGGCCCGTGCTGCTCGCCGCTCGCTAGCGGTGGTTCGGCTAGCGCCGCTCCGCCGGAACTATGAATCTCGTGAGGTCGCATGCCGCTATCCATGAGGCAGGAACGTCTGTATTCGAAACTGCGAACCGGGTATCTTAACAAGTAACTGCCGCGGCTGAAATTGCCCCGGCCACTTTCCCCGGGCCATTGACCTGAAGAGGTGCTTATGTCCAGCCGCATTTGGCGGACGTTGTCGATTGGAGCGCTGTGCGGCGCATCCGGCCTATTTGCTTTGGGCCTGCGCGGCGATGAACCGCAGGCGTCTGATGCTCAGCCGGCCAAGCCGTCGGTCTCAGTGGACCCGAGTCAACTGCCGAAGCAGGCGACGGACGAAAAGGACAAGAACATCGTTTATCTGTCCGAAGGCCGCGATCTGTGGATCGACAAGAAGAACAAGCAGGTGGTGATGAAAGGAAAAATCGCGGTGCGCGAGGGAAACTTGGAGATGTTCGCCTGTCCGCAGCAGTCGAAGGAATACGAGTCGATTATCGCCGTCACTCCGCGAAAGATGGAGTCGGTCCACGCTGGACTGTTGGCGGTCGGGGCGAAGCCGGGCCATCCGGCGAAGTTCGACACGAAGTTCACCCCGGCCACTGGCAGCCGAGTCGATGTCGCCGTTCGCTGGACCGACAACGAGGGAAAGCAGCGCGAAGCCCGCGGACAGGATTGGGTCCGCAACATCAAGACCGGCAAGCCATTGGAATTCGGGTGGGTCTTCGGCGGGAGCGGATTCTGGACTGACCCCGACTCGGGAGAGAAGCGCTACCAGGCCAATGATGGCGACTTCATCTGCGTGGTGAATTTTCCCGATTCGATGCTCGATCTCTCGATGGAAAGTCCAAAGGACTGGAGCGAGCATTTCTACGAGCCATTCACCGACCGCATCCCGC
>DASZFO010000306.1 GCA_035939775.1 Pirellulales bacterium
AGCGGAAGACGGCAGGGCGGCGGACGAGGAAGTGAGTGACAATACTGTAAATCCTGTCAAGAATAGACGAAGCATTTTTTGACAGGATTAACAGGATTTACGGGATTTGACTGCTGACTTAGTGACGCCCGAGCAGCTCCATTTCTTCATGTTCGCTTCCGCCGACTACGAGCTGCTCGATTTCGGCGAGGGGCGAAAGCTGGAGCGTTTTGGCTCGATGATGCTCGACCGCCCGGCGCCAGCGGCTGGAGAGGTTGCCCGCTCCCAGCCGGAGCTTTGGTCGCAAGCGACAGCGCGGTTCGAGGTTGTCGGCGATCCACGCGGTGGAGAGCGCGGAAGATGGATTCCGTGCGATGCGCTGCCGGAGCGATGGACGGTCGCGTTCGGTCCGCTTCGTTTTGAACTCAAGCCGACCGATTTCGGGCATGTCGGCGTCTTCCCCGAACAGGCGGCGAATTGGAAGTGGATCGCACGGCAGGTTCGCGCGCCGGCGGCCGAAAGCCCGCGCCTTAAGGTTTTGAACCTCTTCGCCCATACCGGCGGGAGCACGTTGGCGGCCGCTGCGGTCGGGGCCGAGGTCGTTCACGTCGATAGCGCTCGCAATGTGGTCGCGTGGGCCGGGCGAAATGCGGAACTATCCGGACTCGCCTCCGCGCCGATCCGCTGGATCGTGGAAGACGCCGCGCGGTTCGTCCGCCGCGAGCTGAAGCGCGGCAATCGCTACGACGCCGTGATCCTCGATCCTCCCAGCTTCGGCCACGGCCCAGCCGGCGAAACGTGGAAGCTCGAAGACGACCTGCCTGCGCTCTTGGCCGCCTGCACCGAACTGACCGCCGGCCGACGCCGGTTCGTCCTGCTAACCTGCCACACGCAGAGCGTCACACCGGCAGCGGCGAGAGAATTGCTAAGCGCGGCCTTCATGAAGGCGCCGCCAGAATCCGACCGCTGCATTTCCGTTTGTGCGGATCGAGTTGCAGCCGGCGAATTATCTATTGAATCCGCATCGGAAAACCGGCTGCCCTGCGGCGTCCACGCCCGTTGTTCCGCCGAATAACGGCCAAATGCCTATGGAAGACATCACCAGTTTGCAAAACCAGCGCGTCAAGGATGCCGCAAAACTTCGCGAGCGGCGGGAGCGGCGCAAGCAAGGGCAGGTGCTCATTGACGGCGGGCGCGAAGTTCGCCGGGCGATTGAAGCTGGCGTCGACCTCGCCGAGGTGTTTCTCTGTGAATCGCTCTGTCGCTCGAGCGATTGCCGATGGGTGCTCGAGCGGCTCGCGACGCTGCCAGTGCGGCAATCGCGCGTCACGCCCGCCGTGTTCGAGAAAATGGTTTTTGGCGAACGGGCCGAAGGTATCCTGGCGATTGCGAAAACGCCCGAGCGCTCACTGGCCGATATCCAATTGCCGGCCAACCCGCTGGTGGCGGTTCTCGAAGGAGTCGAAAAGCCGGGGAACATCGGCGCCGTGCTGCGCAGCGCCGATGCCGCGGGCGTCTCGGCCCTGATCATCGCCGACGGCGGCACCGATCTCTTCAATCCGAACACGATCCGGGCGAGTCTGGGGGCGGTTTTCACGGTGCCCGTTGGCACGGCTCCGGCGACCGCCGTCCGCGATTGGCTGGTCGCACAACGGATCAGCGTCTTCGTCGCCCGCGTTGACGCAAAAACGAATTACGCCGACGTTGATCTCTCGCGCCCCGCCGCCATCGTGCTCGGCAGCGAATCGGAAGGGTTAACTCAGCTCTGGAGCGGACCGAGCGTGAGCCCGATTCGGCTACCGATGCGTGGCGACGTCGATAGCCTAAACGTCTCGGCTGCCGCCGCGGTGCTGTTTTACGAAGCCTTGCGGCAGAGAGACAAGCCAGCGGGCCGGAAGTGACATCCACTTGTCCGCGGCCAATCTCATTCTTCGCACAGCGGCGGGGTTAGCGGCGCGGAGTAACACCGTGGAGAGCGTCCCCTACAGGCGGATCTCATTCTTCGCGCAGAGCTGGAATCAGGGGCGCGCGGAGCGTCGTGCGGACGGCCAGCAGGCCGGCGAAGAGACCGACCACGAGGACCAAGATCAGGGTGCCGGCGAGCCAAAGCCAGGGAGTTGTCGCGCTGCCGCCGATGAGCTGGGGAAGGATTGCGACGAGGGCGGCGATGGTGCCGGTCAAGAGGCCGGCTAGCAGTAGGGCGGCGTTTTCCAGCATGACCAGGCTGGCCAGTCGCCGGCGCCGGAAGCCGACCGCCCGCATCAGGGCCAATTCGCCGCGGCGCTCGAGCACGCTCCGCAACTGCACGACCGCCAGCCCGACCGTGCCCAACAACAGTCCGAGACCTCCCAGGCTTTGGAACGTCGAAAGATACGTGTTCTGCACCGCCATGAATGATTCGAGCCGGTGAGAAGACGTCTCGGCGTCGAAGCCGTAATCGCCGAGCGCGCTATCCAACGCTTGGCGAACTTCCGAAGGGCGTTGTTGCTTCGTGTCGATCAAGAAAACTCGCTGGCCGCTCGTCTCGGGGAACAGCCGCAATAGGTCGGATTCGCGCATGAGCAGGTCCCCCTGGAACAAGCTGTTCTTGAGCAGCCCGACCACCTGTAGCCGAACCTTCCGGCCAAGCGAATCGGTAATGTCGTATGTCGAGCCGACGCCGCCGAGATGCAGGCTGTAAGTGGCCGTGTTCTCATCGAGCACGACGGGGACGGCGGCCGCGCCGCTCTCCGACTTCGCCGCTGCCTCGATCAAGAGCCACGGATTCTCGCGCTCTTGATCAGTCGTCGCCGACGAGCCGGACCACTCGAAACCGTCGTGCTTCACGAACTCCGGTGTTACGCCGACAATTCGCGGCTGCCGCGGCTGGTAAAGATTCAAGCAGCTCGCATCATCGCCGGCTTGCACGCGCAGCCCGATGATCTCGGTTTCGGCGAGCTGCTTCTCCGCGTCAGAATCGAAGCTCAGTTCCCCGCGACCCGCTGGGGTATTCAAGTCTTGATAGATTGGCTGATCGGTCTCGGCATAGAGGGCAAAACCGCCGTCGCCACTGTGCAGTGATGCGCCTGCTCGCGGCGGCTCGAGCCGAAACGCGCTGATCGAAACGATCAGGAAGCTGGCCGCGGCCATCAAGCCGATGGTGAGCGTGCTGCGCAGCGGATGCCGGGCGCCGTTGCGAACCGCCAGCCGCGACAGAGTGCCTCGCGATTCGAGCCGCGCCGCGCCGCGATCCGCTCGCAATTGGTCCCAGATGAGAGCCAACATGGCGGAAAGCACAAGGAATCCGCTCGTAAAGAACACTCCGGCCTGTTCCTCGCCGCTCGTCCGCCCGCCGAGCAGCGTGACGAGCGCGATCGCCAGAAGCAATGCGGAAACGCAGCCGATGCGCGTCCAATTCGCCCGTCGCCGATCGGTTCCCTCTCCCTCTGGGAGAGGGTTAGGGTGAGGGGAACCTGCCAGTGGAACCCGACCGTCTTCAGCGCTTTCCGGGTCGCGATTGCCCTCACCCCGGCCCTCTCCCAGAGGGAGAGGGAGTAAGATTCGGCTGCGCCGAATGATTTGCGGAGGCTCAGCCGCTTCTCCCGAGAGCAGCCGGCGGACGGAGACGCGGCCTTGCTGCCGCAGCGCCAAGGCAATGGTCACGAGCGACACCAATACGCCGGCGGCAAAACCGATGAGCAAGCTTTCGCCGGTCACGTAGAGCTGCAAGAAGGGAGTGACGACCGCCGCCAGCCACCAGGTCCGCAGACCTTCGATCATCAGCCAGGCATAACCCAGGCCGGCGGCAACGCCCAGCGATCCACCGATAAGCGAAACCACGAATCCTTCGGCTACGAGCAGCCGGCGAATCTTGCGGCGGCTGAATCCAATGGCCAGGAGCGTGCCAATCTCGCCGGCGCGGCCATCGATCCCCAATTTGAACAACAGCGCCACGAGCATCACGGCCGCCGCGATGATGAAAAAGCTGAATCCGAGAAAGAGCAGATTGAACGGCGTCGTGCCGCTGGCCGCCATGAGTCCCAATCGCTTGACCGGCAGAAACTCGAATCCGAGTTTGGTCGGATCGAGTTCGGCTTCCAGTCGTTTCGTGAGGGTCTCGACCGTCATTCCCGACCGCGGCGGAATTCGCCACGTCGTCGTATCGCCGAAGCGGCTGCTCCATAGCCGTCGGCCGGTCGCGAGCGAGAGGAAGGCCTTGGGAGTCGCATGGTACTTCTGCCAATAGAGATCGTCCTCATTGTGCGGCGGACGGCTGCGCACGCGATCCGGATAAAACTTGAACGGGGGATTCCAATTGGCGATCGACTTTTTGTCTGTGACGCCTTTCAATTCCGGGGTCAGATTTGGATCGGCCGCGGCGCCGTCCAATTCCACGATCGAC
>DASZFO010000307.1 GCA_035939775.1 Pirellulales bacterium
CCTAAGGACACTCCGCACATTAACTGAATCGCGAAGCGCCACGGGTGCGTCGGATTGACTCAGGTGCCGGGGATTCCAGGAGGCGGTGAAGCGGCGTAGGTCGGTCGGATGATCGACGAGGCCGCGATTCGGTTGCGATGGGACGCCGTGTGCTCGCGGCTGGACGAGCGGGGGCGGCGGGTTTTCGCGGCGGCGGAGGTGCGGACGGCGGGTCGGGGCGGTCTCGCAATCGTCTCGAAGATCACCGGGCTTGCCCGTTCGACGATCAATCGCGGCAAGGCCGACCTCGATGCGCAGCCGCTGCCGAAGGGACGGGTTCGCCGTGCCGGCGGCGGGCGTCGCTCCGTTTGCGAGAACGATCCGGGGCTCATCCCTGCACTCAAGCGCCTGGTCGAGCCGGCGACGCTTGGCGATCCCATGCGGCCGTTGATCTGGGTATCGAAAAGCATGGAGAAGCTCGCCGCAACCCTGACCGCGATGGGGCATCCGATCAGCGCCGATACGGTGTGCACGGAATTGGTGAAACTGGGGTTCTCGCGCCAGTCCAACCGCAAGGCGAACGAAGGTTCGAAGCATCCCGACCGGAACGCTCAGTTCGAATACATCAACGCGAAAGTCGTTGCGGCGCAGGCCCAACAGCAACCCATCATCTCCGTCGACACGAAGAAGAAGGAACTGGTCGGCAACTTCAAGAATGGCGGAACCGATTATCGTCCGAAAGGCGATCCGCAGCGTGTGAATGTGCATGACTTCGAGGACAAGAAGCTCGGGAAGGTCGTGCCCTATGGGGTGTACGATGTGACGGCCAATGCCGGCTTCGTCAGCGTCGGGATCACCAGCGACACCGCCGAGTTCGCCGTGCAGTCGATCCGCTGCTGGCGCGAACGCATGGGACGCCAGCGCTATCCGGATGCACGGGAATTGACGATCACGGCCGATGGCGGCGGCTCGAATGGTGCGCGTGTGCGGCTCTGGAAGGTCGAGTTGCAAAAGCTCGCCGATGAGACCGGGCTCGTGATCCACGTCCACCACTATCCGCCAGGCACATCGAAGTGGAACAAGATCGAGCACCGGCTGTTCTGCCACATCACGCAGAACTGGCGCGGCCGGCCGCTCACCGATCGGCTTGCCGTGGTCGAGTTGATCGGGGCGACGACGACCAAGACAGGGTTGAAAGTCGAAAGCGCGCTCGACACGCGCACCTACCAGAAGGGCATCAAGATCAGCAAAGTCGCAATGAAATGCCTCGACATCACCGGCGATCAATTCCATCCCGAATGGAACTACACGATCAAGCCGCGAAAGCCGGCGGAATCGTAGCAGTTGTTATTCAGACTGTCCTTATGCCCCGACCGGCGGCATCGTCGCCGCCCCGACGACTTCGCTGCCGGAGCGCCTGGGAGGCGTACGGAACTGGGATTACCGGTATTGCTGGCTGCGGGACGCCACCTTCACGCTCTTGGCGTTCATGAGTCTCGGATATTACGACGAGGCGCGGGCGTGGCGGGATTGGCTGACGCGTGCAATCGCCGGCAGTCCGCGCCAGGTCCAGATCATGTACGGGGTTGGTGGCGAGCGATGGTTGCCGGAGTTGATCGTTCCGTGGCTCGCGGGCTACGAGAAATCCGCGCCGGTGCGGATCGGCAATGACGCGTCCGGGCAGCTGCAGCTCGACGTCTTCGGCGAGATCGCCGACGCGATTTTCCAGACCCTCAAAGCAGGCATGGAGCCGCCCGAACGCGCCCGAACGCTGCGGCCGGTCGTGTTGGAATATCTGTCGGCGGCGTGGCGGCAACCGGACGAAGGCATCTGGGAGGTCCGCGGCGGACGGCAGCACTTCGTCCACTCGAAGGTGATGGCTTGGGTCGCCTTCGATCGTGCAGCCAACGAATTCGCAGTGCGGGCCTACCACGAGTCGGGGCAGCGGTGGCGCGACATTGCCGACGAGATCCACGCCGAGATCTGCGAGCGCGGCTTCGACCGGGAGCTCGACAGCTTCGTGCAGGCCTACGATTCCAAGCGGCTCGATGCGAGCCTGCTGCTGATGCCGCTTGTCGGCTTTCTTCCCGCTTCCGATCCGCGCATCCGCGGGACGCTGCGAGCGATCGAGGACCGCCTGCTGATCGATGGCGAATTCCTCCTTCGCTACGAAAGCGACAATCCCAGCGATGGCCTGCCACCCAGCGAAGGCGCTTTTCTCGCCTGCAGCTTCTGGCTAGTCGATAACTACATATTGCAAGGTCGCTATGCGGAAGCCCGCAAGTTGTTCGACCGTTTGCTGGCGCGCTGCAACGACGTGGGCTTGCTCGCCGAAGAGGTTGATCCGCTGAGCGGCCGCATGCTGGGCAATTTTCCCCAGGCCTACAGTCATGTGGGCTTAATCAACTCCGCGCTCAATTTG
>DASZFO010000308.1 GCA_035939775.1 Pirellulales bacterium
TCATGGCGGTCGGCCTTTGCCTGTCGGTCGTCGTCGGCTTCATGCTGGTCGTCGCGGCGATGCAATATCTCGGCTCGAGCTACCTGATCCCGCCCGATCTCGCCGCCTGGTGCCCACTGCTGCTATTCGCCCCAGCGGCGATGGCAATGTCCGAGCCGCTGCGAGAATAGCTGTTAATCGCGGTTATAATTCCATGAGTTACGAAGCGGCGAGACGCGTTTCTGGCGGGAGTTGACTGATGGCGGACCAATCGGCGGCGCCTTGGGTGGACGGCAAAACGATCGGCCATGTGCTGGAGACGACCGTCGCCGCACATGGCTCGAATGACGCGCTCGCTTTCCCGCAGCTCGGCCTGCGGCTCTCGTACGACGAATTCGCGGCAGAAGTCGATGAAGCGGCCCGCGGGTTGTTGGCGATTGGCATTCAGCCGGGCGAGCATGTCGCCGCCTGGGCGACGAACGTGCCGCATTGGGTGGTGCTGCAATTCGCGACGGCGCGGATCGGGGCCGTGCTCGTCACGATTAATCCGGCGTATCGGCCGTTCGAGCTGAAATACGTGCTGAATCAATGCGACGCGGCCGCGCTTTTCTTGGTCGATCGTTTCAAGTCGTCGGATTATTTCGCCATGCTCCGCGAGGTATGTCCGGAAGTGGCGAGCGCCGCGCCCGGTCAACTTGCGGCGGCGCAGTTCCCGCGGCTCCGCTGGGTCGTGCGATTGCGCGGCGACGATCTGGTGGGCAGCATTTCGTGGGACGAGATGTGTCGCCGCGGCCGCGGCGTCGAGCCCGCTCAAGTCGATGCCGCCGCGGCCGCTCTTAAACACACCGACGCCATCAATATTCAATACACCTCAGGCACGACTGGATTTCCCAAAGCCGCGACGCTCAGCCATCGCAATCTGCTCCTCAACACGTACTACGTCGGTCAATGCTTGAAGCTCACCGACCAAGATCGGGTCTGCATCCCAGTGCCGTTTTATCACTGCTTCGGCTGCGTCCTGGGAACGATCTGCGCCGCCGTCTATGGAGCGACGATGGTCGTGCCGGCTGAATCGTTCGACGCTCCGGGCACGCTCGACGCGATCGAAAAGGAGCTGGCGACCGTGCTCTACGGCGTTCCGACGATGTTCATCGCCGAATTGCACGATCCCGGCCGGCCCGGTCGCGATCTGTCTTCGCTGCGAACAGGAATCATGGCGGGAAGCCCTTGCCCGATCGAGACGATGCGGGCGGTCGTGAACGATCTCGGCTGCCGCGATATTACGATCGGCTACGGCCAGACGGAAGCGTCGCCGATCATCACGCAAACGCGAACCGACGATCCGCTCGAATTGCGCGTCGAGACCGTCGGCCGGCCGATTCCAGGCGTCGAGGTGCGGATCATCGATCCGGCGACCGGCGAAGTGCTGCCCGAAAACCGGCAGGGAGAGCTGTGTGCCCGCGGGCATATCGTCATGCTCGGCTATTACAAGAATCCTGAAGCGACTCACACGGCGATCGATTCCGACGGCTGGCTGCACACCGGCGATCTGGCGCTCCGCCTGCCAAACGGCTACTACAAGATCACCGGGCGGATCAAAGATATGGTCATTCGCGGCGGCGAGAACATCTATCCGCGTGAGATCGAAGAATTCCTGTTCACCCACCCGGCGGTCGAGCAGGCCACCGTCGTCGGCGTTCCCGATCCGAAGTTCGGCGAGGAACTTTGCGCGTGGATCAAGCTCAAGGAAGGAACCTTAACGACGGAGCAAGAAATCCGCGATTTCTGCCGCGCGAAACTGGCTCATTTCAAGATCCCGCGGTACGTGCGCTTTGTAGACGGCTTCCCGCAGACGGTAACGGGCAAGATTCAGAAGTTCAAGATCCGCGACCAGATGCGGCAGGAACTCGGGCTCGATGAGCTACCGACGGCATAGGTGATTCCGACCGCCGAGTATCGGAGACGAGTTCCGCGCGGTGGGTGCCATGCTCACGCGAGCGCCACAGGATTGGATCGAACCAACCGCGTCCGCCGCTCGCGTGGGCATGAGAGCTGACTCGGCCAACCTGCACCTCCATGCCCACGCCGAGCCGTGGGCATGGCACCCTACGCAAGGTGATCGCGCAGACTTCTACCGCCCGTCCACATAGAGCATCGTGTCATCGACGACCCACTCAGTGGACCACGATTTGCCGTCATCCATGTTCAAGACGTCGAAAAACATCGTCTCGAGGTGCTCGCAGCGATAGCCATAGGGGTTGTAGGTGGCGACGAAATCCTTCGACGTGAGGTCCTCGACCCCCTGCTTGATAAAATAATGCACTTTGCCGTCCGGGCTGAACGACATGCCCAGCGTCCACCACCCGGTTTGTTTGATTTCAGGACCCCATACATCGTGGCCCAACTCGTCGGCTCGGATCATGAAGCGGGCGGAGTCTTCCTTGTTTTGCCCGCCGGCTTTGGTCTTGAACCAGATGAACATGCCCGGCCAATAGGTTTCCGATTTGCGCGACATCCCTCCGAACCAGCGGCCCGAGGATTTGTTGACGGTCGTGAGCGCCGCAGTGCGGAAGCCGAACGTGTTTCCAGTCCGCTTTTCCCATTCGTCAAACGGCGGCAGGTAGACTCGCGTCACAACGCTCGGCGACCGCGAGACCGAAGTCGTCCCGATCTTCGACGCCACGTTGGCGACGAAATCGTCTTGCTGGACTTTGTAGCTCGGCTTTCCAGGAACGCCCGAAAAGAGCGTCTTCATGAGCATCGATCCCTTGCTCCCCGGAATACCGTCGGGAGGTGTATCGACGCGCTTCACGATATCCGGCGCCCCGCGCATTTCCGGCTCAAACCATCGGCCATTGGCGGCAATTCCGCCGGGCAAGCGCGTCTGACCGTCGTTCTCTTGGCTGCTCTTGGGGAGATTAGCGATGTAATTCCATTTGGGGTCCTCAAAATCGTCCCCGACCTCCGCGACCCGTTTACCCGTGCCGGGAACGACAACCTGGGCGGCAGCCTGGCGCGCCACTGTGGCGATCAGCGCGACGGCCAGCAGCGATGTTGGAATCGAAGGGAAACGAACGCGCATGAATGCCACCCTTGCGAAAGAGTTTCGAACTGAGAAACGCCTGCGCTCGCCGGCAGCGCCGTCAACTTCGGCCACCAACTTGATGAGGCGCGAGACGCCCTTCGGCGGCAGCCCTTGCCGCCTCGCGTGAGTAATCTACTGGGGGAGGCCGGCTATGCCAAGTGCGATTTTTGCGAGCTACCAGCCGAGCGGCTTGAGGCGGGGATCGAGATTGGGAATCAGCGGCAGCGAGGATTTCGCCGTGCCGCGCTGCGTGCGGATTTCCATGAGGATGAGCGAGCCAGTGCTGCCTGGTGAAGAAGGACGAGCTTCTGGGGCAATTGGCGTTGCAGCATTGCGCTCCGATGCGAAAAACGAAATCGGCGGGCTCGCGCGAGCGGTGTCCGGCGGCGCACGCTGGCTTTCGACGCTCGCCGGCGCCGCACCCGTTTGTGCCAATGCGCTCCGCGATCCGAAGAATGTCGCGGTGGAAAGAGTGCTAATGGCGATCATCGGCGCGCCGAGGTGGATCGTAAGGCGCCTGAAGTTGTTCTTGCGATCCATTTGCGGATGTCTCTTTTCTTCCATCATTCGGTTCAAGAGCTGCTAGCTTCGCCCACGTGAATCATAGCTCAAATTCTCGGTCCGCCACGCGACGATCCGGCATGATCGGCAAAATCGGGGGGCGCTTCGCGCGGCATTTGCGGATGACGGTGACCGCGTTTGACGCCGGACCAAGTCAACGTAGAGTTGGTTTGAATCCATGTTTTCCGCTCGTGCTTGGCGGAAGAGGGGACGGACGGCGAGTCGTTTGAAGGCAACAGCTCCGCGTCGGCATCCGCGACGAGCGCGCCCCCTCTTCCGCCAGACGCAAGCCAGGAATCCGTACAAGGCGATGTGGGGATATGTCTGAGAATGCGGTTGAAAACCTGTTGGCGCGATTGGCTGGGCGCGGTGGTGATGCGGACGCCGATCCCTATTCCGTCATTGCCGCCACCGAGCCCGACCACACTGCTCCCAAGGCCGCGGCCGTCCAGCATGCGGAAAAGGCGCGGCAAGACAAGCTCGATCAACTCCTCGGCCGAATCGCCCAATTGACCGGCGCCGCCACTGCGGCCAATAACCCGACCGCCGTTGGCGCGACAAACGGCGCCGATGCTCCGCCGGAGCCCGCTTCCGGCGAGGGATCCGCGCCGGCAACTGTGAACGAATTCTTTCCCGCCGAACCGACCACCCTGGTGCAAGCGAAGCTGACGGAAAGCGACGTCGAGGATCTGGTGTTCAAGTTTCTCTTGGCCCGCGGCGACGCGAGCGGCCGAGACATTGCCGAGCAGATCAAGCTGCCGTTTATCCTGCTCGAGGAACTGCTCCGAGTATTGAAGTCGGACCATTGGATCGTCCATCGCGGCGCCGCGGCGATGAACGACTATCAATATCAGTTGACCGACAAAGGCCGCGAGCGGGCGCGACGGCTGGTGGAACACTGCACGTACTACGGTTCGGCCCCGGTCGCGCTGAGCGATTATCTCGCCTGCGTGGCCGCTCAATCGCTGACCATGCAGCATCCCACCACGGACGACTTGAGTCGCGCGTTCGACGATTTGTTGATTAATCCGCGGATGCTGGCCCGGCTCGGGCCGGCGATCAACTCCGGCCGCGGACTGTTTCTCTACGGCGCGGCCGGCAACGGCAAGACGAGCATCGCGGAGCGGGTCACGCGGGCATTCGGCCAGTTTATCTGGGTCCCTCGCTCCATCGGCATCGACGGCGAGATCATCCGCCTTTTCGATCCGAGCAACCACGAAGAGGCGCCCCTGGAGAGCACCGGCGGGCTGCTCGATAATCGGAAAATCGACAAACGCTGGATTCGCATCCGCCGGCCGACGATCGTTGTCGGTGGCGAGTTGACGATGGACAATCTTGAAGTCGTGCGCAACACCTCGACCGGCACTTGCGAAGCCCCGATGCAGCTCAAAAGCAACTGCGGCACCCTGGTGATCGACGATTTCGGCCGACAACGGATGAGCACCGATGAACTGCTGAACCGCTGGATCGTGCCGCTGGAAAAGCGATTCGACTTTCTCAATCTGCCCAACGGGAAGAAAATCCAAGTCCCATTCGATCAGTTGATCATCTTTTCGACGAACTTGCAGCCCCGCGACCTGGTCGATGAAGCTTTTCTGCGACGCATTCCCTACAAGATCGACGTGATCGATCCAACCGAGGACGAATTCCGCCGACTATTCGAAATCGTGGCCCCAAAACTGGGCTTCGAATATCGAGAAGAACCGGTCAATTATCTCATCCAGCAGCACTATCTTGCCGCGGGCCGGCCGTTCCGCAATTGCCAGCCCCGCGACTTGCTCATGCAAGTGCGCAATCGTTGCTTCTATGAGAAGCGCACCCAGGAATTGACCAAAGAGAATTTCGACATGGCGGTCGAAAACTACTTCGCGATGATGTGATCGACTCTCGAACGTAAGAACACCTAACAAATCCGGCCAGGGAGAAGGGGACAGTCCCCATTTTGCTGCGCGGTCTCCGCAAAAGGGAGATAGTCCCCGCCCGGATTTGTTAGCTGTTCTAATGCGATCGTTCCATGCCGAATTCGAGCTGCAGTTGCAGGTCGTCGTCGCGCTGGGGATTCAGCTCCTTGAAGAGCAAGCTCGGCTGGATATCGTGATTGTGTTGATACTTGTCGCTGACGTATTCGATGATCTCGCCGCATACTTGATGATAGAAGATTTGGCAGATCGGCACGCCGGCATAAATCCGCACCGGCTGTACGGCGAACATCTCGAGCGTCCAGTAACCGCAGAAGCCGACGTCGCCGAAACCGGCGGTGACGTGCACGAATAGCCCCAGCCGTCCCACCGACGACCGCCCCTCGATCATCGGCACATGGTTGTGCGTTTCGGTGCGCTCGATCGTGCGACCCAAATAAAGCTGATTCGGACTGAGAACCAATCCCTCGGGCGGAATCTCGATGCGGCGCACTCGGTTCGCGCGCCGCATGTCGAGCACCACTTCCTCGTACGTCATCAATTCGTGGTGCAGCGTGAGGTTGTAACTATTGGGATTGAGATTCGCGTCGTCGAACGGATCGATGACGATGTTCTCTCCCAACTGCTTCCGAATTTCTTGGCCGGTGAGAATCATGGCAGGGGCGAGGGGCGAGGGACTAGGGGCGAGGGAAGCAAGCGACAGAGGGCGAGTGGCAGGTTAGGGCAGTTCATACGGCGCGGCCTCTCTCATTACCGGCCATTGTTCGACGAGAAGCGGGGTTTCCGCTTGCGCGTCCTCTCGCCCCTCACCCCTCGTCCCTCGCCCCTCTCCTCGACGCCGATCCTGGGACAAATGGGCTCCAGCGGGCAGATTTCGCATTTGGGCCGCCGGGCTATGCAGATCGCGCGGCCGTGGAAAATCATTTCGTGGCTGAAGTCGATCCAGTCGCGCTGCGGGATCTGCGCCATGAGGTCCTGTTCGATTTTCACCGCGTCGTTCTTTTTGGTAAGCCCGAGCCGGCGGCTGATCCGGGCGACGTGCGTGTCGACGACAATGCCGGTCGCGATCCCATAGGCCGTCCCGAGCACGACGTTGGCCGTTTTCCGGCCGACTCCTGGCAACTTGATCAACTCTTCCAATGTCCGCGGCACGTGGCCATCATGCTCGGCGACCAGCTTCTCGCAGCAACCTTGAATGCTCTTGGCCTTGCTCCGAAAAAAACCGGTGCTCAGAATGATTCGCTCGATATCCTTTCGCTCCGCGGCGGCCAGCGCCGCGGCAGTCGGATACTTCCTGAACAGCACCGGCGAGACCATATTCACCCGCACGTCGGTGCATTGTGCCGAGAGGATCGTCGCGATTAGCAACTGCAACGGGTCGTTGAATTCGAGCGCGCAATGCGCCTCTGGATACGCCCGGCGAAGGCGCTTTACGATTTCCGTCGATCGGCGCTTGTCGGCGGCAGTGACAGCCATGTATTGCCCCGGAATCGCTCGGGCCGAACGAGGTGCATGCGGCCAACTCGAAGCGCCAATTCTCAGAGGGTTCGCACGCGCTGTCAAGCCTGTGCGCCGTTCGCCCCCGCGGATCGCGTCATGGCAGAAACCGGCCGGGCTGCCTATAATTTTGCGATCGGTGAATGCCGCGAACGTTTGGCTCGGCCAATTTGGGATCGCGCGATGGATGATGGTCCGTACGACCCGCTGTATCTCAAGGGGATCGAGCACTTTAACGTGTGCGATTTCTTTGAGAGTCACGAGGTTTGGGAGGATTTGTGGACCGAATATCGTGGGCCGTCGCGGAAATTCTATCAGGGGCTGATCCAGGCGGCGGTGGCCCTCTATCATTTTGGAAACGGCAACATCCGCGGGGCGAAGAAGTTGTTTCACAGTTCGCGGGGCTATTTGGTCCCTTACGGCCCCAAGCACATCGGCTTGGACCTCGAGAAATTCATCGCCGAATTCGACCGTTGTTTCGCCGAGGTCGCGGCCGCGACGGAGGAATTTCCAACCATCGACCTTGATCCCGAACTCATACCAGAAATCCATCTCGATCCGCCGGCGACGTGAGCGCGGAAAGGGTTTTCGAGTCCGTTTCCAAACAACGCGCATCGAGCGAAGCATGTCGCTATCAGAAAACTTGTCGTTTTCGCCTGAAAATTTTTCGGGTCGGGTGCGGCTGTTTCCACTGCCGAATCTCGTCGTGTTTCCACACGTGATGCAGCCGCTGCACATCTTCGAGCCACGATATCGCGCCATGCTTGAAGAGGCTTTGGCCGATGACCGCTTGATTGGGATGAGCTTGTTGGCCCCTGGCTGGGAACAGGATTATGAAGGTCGTCCTCCGCTGCGGCCGGTTGGCTGTCTCTGTCGGGTGGCGACCTATCACAAAACGGATGAGGGTTCATACAACGTGCTCGTGCTCGGCTTGCGGCGGATGGTGATCGAGCGTGAGCTGCCCGCCGAAAAAACCTTCCGCGTTGCGGAAGTCCAACTCTGCGAAGACCGGTATCCCGACGCGGTTGCGGCGCAACGTCCCGAATTGCAGCGCCGCTTGCTGGCGGCATTCAAGCGCGTCTTGCCGCGAATCCCAGAAGCCTACGAACAACTGGATCAACTCTTGGGCAGCGAGATCCCCTTGGGAATGCTAACGGACATCGTCGCCTATACGCTGGACATCGAACTGGACTTCAAAGAGCGGCTGTTGACCGAGGCGGGCGTCGATCAACGAGCCCAATTGCTGCTCGAGCACCTTAATCGGCTGCGCAAGGCAATCTTTCCGCCGGAATTCAGCATTAATTGATGTATTTGCAAGTCGGAAACCCGCGCGCAGTTCCCCTCACTCCGGCCCTTTCCGGTTCGACTGAACTCGCCGAAGTCCAGAGGGGTAGGGAGACATCGCTCCAATGAAAACCGATTCCAAGACTTCCATCCCGCGTTGCCTAGCCGACGAGGACGGCATTTCCGCCGCGTCGGCGGCCGTCGATCTGCCGCGAATCGAGCGGGCCGTGCGCGAAATCCTCGCCGCCATCGGCGAGAATCCCGACCGTGAAGGCCTGCGAGAGACGCCGGCCCGCGTCGCCCGAATGTACGCCGAGCTTTTCGCCGGGTTGCATCAAGACGCGCGCGTCCATCTGCAAAAATGCTTCACGGAAAAGTACGATGAGATCGTGTTGGTGCGCGATATCAGCTTCAACAGTATGTGCGAGCATCACATGCTCCCTTTCATGGGCAAAGCGCATATTGGGTACCTTCCCAACGGCCGGGTGATCGGCTTGAGCAAGTTGGCCCGAGTGGTTGAGGTGGTCTCGAAGCGTCCACAAGTTCAAGAGCGCATGACCGAGGAGATCGCCAATCTTCTGGTCGAGGAACTCGATGCCAAGGGGGTCGCGGTCGTGATCGAGGCGACACATTCCTGCATGGCGATTCGCGGGGTGCGAAAGCCGGGGAGCGTCTGCGTCACTTCGGCCATGAAGGGTACATTCCGCGCCAATCTCTCTAGCCGCTCGGAGATCATGACCTTGATCTACGGCGACACGCTCGGCACGCGAGGCTAGCGGTCATTCAGGAGTGAAGCGCGCGGCCGAGGCGGTCGGAGGACGCCGGCAGCGTCCGATACGAACTCATCCCAGCGGAACGCAATCCGGCAATGCTGATCCTGATCGAATTTCTCTTCCGGCTTTCGTTCGGACTATCGCTCTCGATGGCCGTTACGTCTCCGCGCCAAGTGACAAGTGGCTACTATCGCAATCATCTTTACGTGCTGCTCGGGCTGAACGTATTGGCGATGCTCGTAGCGCTAGCCGCGCCAGAGCAGTTCGAACTCTGGCCTCCACTCGCGGGCGCTTGTTTGAGCTACGCCGGCGCTGTCGCCTGGCTGTATGCGAAGCCTCGCGCGGGAATCGCGTTGCTCTTGCTCGTCGCAATTGCCGGATTGGCCGGTGCCTGGCTGGCCAAGCCGCAGCCGATTCTAACTTCCAATGCGGCCGCGGCATTGCGCTGGCTCGATGCGCCCACGAGTGGATTGCTGCTCGGTTCAACTTTGGCGGCAATGTTTCTTGGCCATTGGTATCTGAACACCCCGACGATGGAACTCGCTCCGCTCCGGCGATTGGTTCTGCTCATGGGTGGTGCAGTGATCGCGCGAGCCGTTGTTTGCGGTGCCGGCCTGGCCATGCAATTCGACTACGCCGGCATGCCGCAACCAGCGTTCGTCGGATTGCGCTGGCTTTCCGGCCTGTTTGGCGCGCTCGCGCTCACGATAATGACCTGGAAAATCCTCAGAATCCCCAACACGCAAAGCGCCACCGGAATTCTTTACGTAGGCGTAATCGCCGTCTTTCTCGGGGAATTGACCTCTCAGCTACTGTCCGCCAGGACATGGTTTCCAGTATGATAGAGGGAGATTCCATGAACATTGAGTTTCTGTGTCCCCATTGTGAGCAAGCGAGCCGGGCCGAGGTGTCGCCTGCGGCGAGCGATTTTTGTTGCGCGGATTGTGGCGAGAAGGTCCTTCTTCCGCCCGGCGCAATGGACAACGTGCAACTGCATCGCTGTCTAGTTTGTCCGAGCACGGATTTGTTCGTGCGGAAGGATTTCCCTCAGCGGCTTGGCGTGGCGATCGTCACGCTGGGAATCGTGGCTAGTTGCGTGGCATGGGGTTATCACGAGTTGCTTCTCACCTTTCTCATCCTGTTTCTAACGGCCTTGATCGATGTCGTGCTGTATATCGTGGTCCCCAATGCGCTGATGTGCTATCGCTGCGGGGCTCAATATCGGGGCGCCCCTGGGGTCGATTCCCATTTGTCATTCAATCTGGAAACCCACGAGCGTCATCGGCAGCAGAGAGCCCGGCTGGTCGAGCACCGGCGGGCGTGACCGGCACGGACGGCACACGAGGCTAGCGTCGGTTTCACCCTTCCTACGGCGAGGCGCGAATCCGTTGGCGGCCGGCACACTGCCGGGCAGTTGGCGATCGCAGGCCGACAGTTTTCTTTCATGGATCAAGAGCGGCAAAGAATTCAGGACGACTTGCGCGGGCTCGTGAGCGGCGATGTGCGCTGCGACGACGTCTTCGTGCAGCTCTACGCCAGTGACGCGAGCGTTTACCAAATCAGGCCGCTGGGGGTCGTCCGCCCTCGGAACTCGGCCGACGTGGTGGCCACCTTGCAGTACGCGGCGGAGAAAAAGATCCCCATCCATGCCCGCGGCGCCGGAACCGGTCTGGCCGGCGAATCTCTCGGCGCTGGGTTGATCCTCGATTTCAGCCGCTATATGCGGCGTATCTTGCGGATCGACGACGATCGGGTCCGAGTGCAACCGGGCGTCGTTCATGCCCAGCTCAATCAACATCTCCGCTCGTTCGGACGGTTGTTCGGTCCCGATCCGGCGATGAGCCAAGTGACGACGATGGGGAGCGTCGTGGCCATCGACGCCTCGGGAAGCCACTGGCTGCAATACGGCTCGGCGCGGCGGCACGTGCTGAGCCTGCAAATCGTGCTGGCCGACGGCACACTGCTGGAGGTCGGCCGCGAGCCCTTGTCGCTGGCCAACGTGGACGTGCCGACCACCCGCCGGCAGGAGTTGGTGAGCCAGCTCACCGATCTCTTCACCCGCCGTGCCCAATTGATCAGCGAGCGCCAACCGCAGACGATGCTCAACCAGTGCGGCTACCAGCTCGGCGACGTGCTGGAGTCCGGCAGCCTCGACTTGGGTCGGCTCTTGGCCGGCAGCGAGGGGACGTTGGCCATCATCACCGAAGCAACGCTGGCCACGACGCCGTTGCCTCGTTATCGGGGGGTTGGCGCTCTGTTCTTCGATTCGCTTGAAAACGCGGCCTTGGCCGTGCAGGAGATTCTTCCGTTTTCTCCCTGCGCTTGCGATCTGCTCGACCGCCGGCATCTGAGTCTGGCGCGGGAGAATTATCCTGAGTACAGCCTGCTGGTTCCCGCCGAGGCCGAGGCGTTGTTGCTTGTCGAGCACATGGGCGACGATCCGGTTTCCGTGCGCGACCGGATGGTGCAGATGCTCGATCGCGTGCGGCGGAAGTGCCGCTTGGCCTTTGATACCCGTCAGGCATTTGATCACGAGGAGATCGATCTCTATTGGCAATTGGCCACGCGCATCGTGCCGACGTTGCACCGCATCAAAGGTACAACACGGCCATTGCCGTTTGTCGAGGACTTGGCGGTGCCGCCAGCGGCGCTCCCCGATTTCCTGGTGCGAATGCAGAATACCCTCAAGAAACATCAAGTGACCGCCTCGCTCTTTGGGCATGTGGGTCACGGGCAACTTCACGTCCGGCCGTTCCTCGATCTGACGATTGCCGACGATGTCCGGAAAATGGAGGATCTCGCGGCCGATCTCTATCACGAAGTGTTCGAGGTCCATGGGACAATCAGCGGCGAGCATGGCGACGGATTGAGCCGGACCCCGTTCATTCGGCGGCAGTACGGAGAACTCTACGATGTCTTCGCCGAGGTTAAGCAGGTTTTCGATCCGCAAGGAATTCTCAATCCTGGCAAGATTGTCGGCGGCGACGGTCAATCGTTGACGCGCCATTTGCGGCCGGTGAGACTACCGTCCGAGGAAGTCGTTCCATCGGCCAATGGCCGAAGCAGTGCGCCGCCGGCGCTCGTCGATGTGCAGCTCAACTGGACGCCGGCGGAAATCGCCGCGGTGGCGAGCCACTGCAACGGCTGCGGCAGTTGCCGCGCGCAATCCGGCGACCTGCGAATGTGCCCGATTTTTCGCGTCGCTCCGGCGGAAGAAGCCTCGCCGCGAGCGAAGGCCAATTTATTCCGTGGCTTGCTCAGCGGCCAACTCGATCCGGCGCTCCTGACCACCGACGACTTCAAGGACGTCGCCGATCTGTGCGTCAACTGCCATCAGTGCCGCCTGGAATGTCCGGCAGGCGTCGATATTCCCAAGCTGATGATCGAGGCGAAGGCCGCTTATGTCGCCACCAACGGCTTGCAGCCGAGCGACTGGATTCTGGCTCGATTCGACATCTTGAGCGCGCTGGGGAGCCATTTTAGTCCGGTGGCGAATTGGGCGGTTGGCAATCGCCAGGCGCGCTGGCTGCTGGAAAAGACTTTCGGCATCGCCCAAGGGCGAAAGCTCCCGCGGTTTGCCCCGCGAAGCTTCTTGCGCCGCGCCGCACGTCGACGTTTGACGCGCCCGACTCGCCGCAGCGGGCGGAAAGTAGTCTATTTTGTCGACACCTACGCGAACTATCACGATCCGCAATTGGCCGAGGCCCTGGTCGCGGTGCTCGAGCACAATGGCGTAGCCGTTTATGTCCCCCCGAATCAGCGAGCCTCCGGAATGGCGATGATCTCAATGGGAGCGGTCGAGCGGGCCCGGCGCCTAGCCGCGAAGAACGTCGCGCTTTTGGCGGAAGCCGTCCGGCAGGGATACCAAGTTGTGGTCACGGAACCTTCCACGGCCGTCTGCCTGACTCACGAATATCCCAATTTGATGGACGATGAGGAAGCGCGACTCGTCGCTCAGAACACGACGGAAGCTTGCACCTATCTTTGGCGGCTGCACCAGCAGGGCATCCTCCAACTCGACTTGCGGCCGGTCAACGCGGCGCTGGCCTACCATATGCCGTGCCATATCAAGGCGCTCGGGGTCGGCTCGCCGACCGAAAACCTCCTGCGGCTTGTTCCGGCCCTAAGTGTGCAGCGGATTGAAAAAGGATGTTCTGGCATGGCCGGCACGTTTGGCCTGAAGAAGGCGAACTATCGCACCAGCCTGCGCGCCGGCTGGGAATTGATTTCGCATATGCGTCAACCTGGCCTTCAGGCCGGGACCACGGAATGCAGCGCCTGTAAAATGCAGATGGAGCAGGGCACCACCAAGCCGACACTTCATCCCTTAAAACTGCTAGCCATGGCCTACGGATTGATGCCGGAGTTGGCAGGGCAACTGACTGCACGAGGCGCCGAGTTGGTCGTAACATGAGGATCAGCATTAAGTTATTTGCGATGGCCAGGGACATTTGCGGGCGCGAAACGGTCGATTTGGTGGTGAATGAACATGCTCGAATTGGCGATGTGCGGAACGTCTTAATCCGGCAAATCCCAGCGTTTTCCACCCTTTTGAGGAGTTCGTGCTTTGCGGTTAACGCTCAATTCGTTGATGACGAATTCCCCTTAAGAGAGGGAGACGAAGTGGCTTGCATCCCGCCGGTCAGTGGTGGATAAAGGAGGAGCCACACGTGGACGAGAACCGTCTGCTAGCAATGCTAGCGCGAGTGTCTTTTGGAGGAGACAACGTCATGAAGCGAAATGAAGTGCTATCGCTCTTGGAGCGTTTTCCAGAATTGGTCGATGGCGACGACGATTTGCTCAACGAGTTGATTACCGACACCAACCCCGACCGCCCGGAAAAGAACTTCGAGCGTTCGGAGCCATTGCCAAAGCCCGAATTCGACGAACGGCTGGCGAAACAGCCACGCTAGCTAGCGGCTTCAGAAGCGCGATTTTCATCGCGGCCTATTGCAAGCGCGATTACATCGCGGCGCCGCACGCGGTGCATGCATGATTCGATTGACGGACGAGCCGATCGCGCCAGCGGAGGTGCTTGCCCAGATTCAATCGAACGCGGCGGGAGCCGCGGTGTTGTTTATCGGCACGACTCGCGCGTCGACCGGGGGGCGGGCGACGAATTCACTGGACTACGAATGCTATCCCGAAATGGCTCGCGTCAAGCTGGCCGAGCTGGAGAGCGAAGCCCGGCGGCGCTGGCCAATCGTCGATTGCGCCATCGTTCATCGCCTGGGGCATTTGCAGGTCGGTGAGGCGAGCGTGGCGATTGCCGTCAGTTCGGCCCATCGAGCGGCCGCGTTCGCCGCGGGCCAATGGCTGATCGATACGCTCAAGCAGGTCGTGCCGATCTGGAAGCGCGAAAACTGGGCCGACGGGACGAGCGAGTGGGTCCATCCCGGGATAGAATCGTAGTGGAAGCAAACATGTCATGGCGGCGCCAAATCTCAATTCGTCACCTGCCGATCGCCATTCCCCTCTCATCGACGGGCATGGACGCGTTCACACGAATCTGCGGATCAGCATAACGGACCGCTGCAATATCCGCTGCTTTTATTGCATGCCGCAGGAGGCCGTTCAGTTCGTGCCGCGGAATGATCTGCTCACATACGAAGAGATTGAGCGATTCGTGCGGGTTGTCGCGAAACTTGGCGTCAACAAGATTCGCCTCACGGGCGGAGAGCCGCTCGTGCGCAAAGACGTGCCCGAGTTGGTGCGACGTTTGGCCGCGGTCGAGGGAATCACCGATCTGGCGCTGACGACGAATGGAATGCTGCTCGGCGAATTGGCGGGCCAACTTCGCTCGGCCGGATTGCATCGGCTGAACATCAGCCTCGACACGCTGCGCGAAGAGACATTCCAGAAGATTTCGCGCCGCCAAGGGATCACCCGTGTGCTCGAAGGGATTTTCTCCGCCAAGCAGGCCGGCTTTACGCGAATCCGTCTTAACGCCGTTTCAATTCGCGGCCTCACCGAGGAAGAGGTCGTGCCACTGGCCCAATTTGCTCGGCAGCATGGGCTCGAATTGAGATTCATCGAATACATGCCGCTGGACGCCGACGGCCGATGGCAAATGGATCAAGTCCTTTCGGGCGATCGCGTCCGCGCGATGATCGAGCAACAAGTCGGACGGCTCGAACCGCTCGCGGTCGACGATCCGAGCCAGCCCGCGACTGACTATCGCTACCTCGATGGCGGCGGACGGGTCGGCTTCATCAACCCCGTGACTCACTCGTTCTGCGGCAATTGCAATCGGCTGCGGCTCACCGCGGAAGGGCAAGTCCGCAATTGTCTCTTTTCGACCGTCGAATGGGACGCCCGAGCCATTCTTCGCGGAGGCGGCAGCGACGACCAACTCGTCAAGCTGGTCCGCGCGTCGATCGCGGCCAAAAAACCCGGCCACGGCATCGATACGCCCGATTTCGTCAAACCGCAGCGGGCCATGTATCAAATCGGCGGTTAGCAAAACATGTCGCCGCGTCGCATCTATCTCGACAACGCCGCCACGAGTTGGCCGAAGCCCGAGGCCGTTTATAAGGCGGTCGAGCGGTATCAGCGCGAGATCGGGGCCGCGGCCGGGCGCGGTTCGTACGCCGAGGCGCTGGAAGCCGGACAATTTGTGGATCGGGCACGAGCCGGCGTCGCGCGGCTGATCGGCGCCGGCGACCCGCGGAGAATCGTCTTCACAAATAGTGGCACCGACGGTTTGAATCTCGCGATCCACGGCTGGCTCGAGCCAGGGGATCGAGTCGTCACCACGGCCGCGGAGCACAATTCGGTGCTGCGGCCGCTGAGCGAGCTGGAACGCCGCCAAGGCGTGCGCGTCAAGCGCATCGCCTGCGATGCGGCCGGGCGTGTCGATCCAGACGATCTGCGCAAGGAAATGTCGCCCGAGACGAAGCTCGTCGCCGTCGTCCACGCGTCCAATGTCACCGGTGCGATTCAGCCGCTGGCGGAGATCGGGCGAATTGCGCATGAGTACGGCGCGACGCTGCTGGTCGACGCCGCGCAATCGTTGGGGCATCTGCCCATTTCGGTCGATGAACTGTCGATCGATCTGCTGGCCGCCCCTGGACACAAGGGCCTGCTCGGACCGCTGGGGACTGGGATTGTTTATTTTCGGCCGGGGATCGAGTCGCGGCTCAAAAGTTTTCGCCAAGGAGGCACCGGCACGCGGAGCGAGGAACACTGGCAACCCGAAAGCCTTCCGGATAAATACGAAGCGGGGAATCTGAACGTTCCCGGACTAGCCGGCCTTGCGGCTGCGATCGAATTCCTTGAATCGCGAGGAGTTTCCTCGATTCGCCAGCACGAATCGTTCCTGACCGACCGCTTTCTTGGGGGATTAAGACAAATCCCAGGCGTCTACGTCTTTGGACCCGCCCAGGCCGCAGACCGCGTGGGCGTTGTCAGCCTGCGGATCGACGGTTATGATCCGCAAGAGGTTGCTGCGGTGCTCGATGCGACTTATCGGATCCAAGTCCGTTCCGGTTTGCACTGTGCCCCACTCTTGCACAAGGCCCTTGGAACCGCGGACGGTGGCGGAACGGTTCGGTTCAGCTTCGGCGCATTTACTTCCGAAGATGACGTTGACGCATCGTTGGCGGCGATCGCGGGAATCGCCGCTTCAGCAGCGGCCCCAATTAGCGGAAAATCAAGTGTGAAACCAACTTCATGAACGACAATCCCTGGTTTAAGGATGGGCTTCGGTTTCAATGCACGCAGTGCGGCGATTGCTGCACTGGAGCGCCTGGTTACGTATGGGTGAATAAGGCGGAAATCGAGGCGTTAGCCGCTAAGTTGGGGATCGACGTCGGCGATTTCCAGCGCAAATATGTCCGAGAGGTAGGGGTGCGGAAAAGCCTAGTCGAGTTTGCGAACGGCGATTGCGTCTTTTTTGACGGACAAACCCGCAAGTGCAAGGTTTACGACACCCGCCCTCGGCAGTGCCGGACTTGGCCCTTCTGGGAATCGAATATCCGCTCGGAGGAGGCTTGGCGACAGACCTGCGAGGTCTGTCCCGGCAGCGGGACCGGCCCCTTAGTTCCGCTGGAGAAGGTCTTGGAACAGGCGGCCGTCTTCCGACTATGATGGCGGCTCGGCACTAGCATGCCCCCGCTTCCGATCCTCCGACATGCTGTCGGTCGAGTTTGGCTAAAAAGGATTGCCCCGCTCGAATCATCGAATGCTCAATCTGGATGAAGTTTTCCGATTAGAGCGCCGATAATGGTTGGCAGGAGTTTCCTGGAGGCAGGAGTTTGCGCAACGGCGATATGCTGGCCGCAATCGCCCGCCGCGAAGGGAGCGCCTTTGGCGGAGAGTCGCCGTGCGAGCGCTAAAAGCCTTTGTAGCGAGCGACTTACGTTCAAGAATCCGGGAAACCGATTGAAGTCTCATCGCTAAGTTCTTTGACAACTGAAAGTTACTGCCGATGATCCGAAGCATCCGCTTCGGATCCTGACTATACTCCGCGCCTAACGATGCGGTGATTCCGGGATTTGGATCGCCGAGTTTGTGCTTGACACTACTTCTTATGCCACCTACACTTGGAGCATGACGAAGGCAGCGGAAACTGGTCTCGTGTTGGCCTTTTTCCGTCGCAAGTTCTCGAGAGGAGAATTAAAGTCGTGACCAAGAAAGAAATCGTCAAGACGATCTCCGAAGAAATCGGACTGACTCAACTCAAGACCAAGGAAATCGTCCAGAAGACGTTTGACGCCATCGTGGAAACACTGGTCGAAGAGCGTCGCATCGAGTTGCGGAACTTCGGAGTATTCGAGGTCAAGCAGCGGGCGGCCCGAAAGGCCAGGAACCCGCGAACCGGCGCGAAGGTCAATGTGCCGGAGAAATTTGTTGTCACCTTCAAGCCGGGCAAGGAGATGGAGGAGCGGGTTCGCGAACTGGAACGTCAAGCGGCCGCCAGGGCGGCGGGCCAGGCGATACCCCAACCAACGGTCCAGCCAGCACCCAGCGACATGCCGGCCAGCAGGCCGGCAACGAGCGGAAATACTGAACCAGCAGCAGCTTACGGCGCTCATCCGAGCGCGCAGACTTAGCCTCAACGATCATTAGCTTGCCAGGGCGGCATCAGGCAAGATTCGACTCGGAATTCGACCCCGATGGGCAATGAGATAAGGGCGGAATTACCGCTCGTTCGCGACAGATTCCAGAGAGATTTGATCTCGGCGCGGAACGCTGAAATCGTTAATGTTCGCACGGAGCCTCGTATTGTCGGCAATCAGGCCGTTCGGCCCGAACGGCAACCCCGGTGTTCAAGATAGTTTACGTCAATGCAGCCTAAGTAGATACGCAGTGGCCGGCGAAGCAGTCCGACTCATCCAACGCTTCACGGCATAGGTCGTTCGACCTAAGCAAATCAGCTAATTCAGATCGATTCGTCTTTCGTTGCTTTGGAGTGATGGCATCGCTGAAGGCATGCGCCGTCGCGCGATTGCGCTGCAAGAAAACCGCGGCGTGAACAATCGCTCGCCAGGTGAGCGTCGAGAGCGAGAGCAGGAAGCTCAAGGTATACCGATCAGGTTCCGCGCGCGGCGCGGCGTACTGACTCTCAGGGAGGAGTTGTTCAGATGCGCAGGCTACTTTTGGCAGCGACGATTGGGCTTTCGCTCGGCGCGACCAGCGGCTGCATTCTTCCTGCTTACAGCGGCGATCCGCCGCGGCGAACCGCCGAATTGCTCAATACATCGGAGGATCTTCGCCTGTTGCTCGACGAATGGGAGCGATTCTGGTTCCTCGATGAACCTTCGCACATGACCGAATATCGGTCGCATGGCGGCGTTCTCTAATCCGGGTCCCGTCGCCGGCAATCGGTCGCGGAACTCGCCGGAGTTCAGCCGGCGTCATTCCGTTGTCGGCCTCGGAATTCTGGCAATTCCGCAACATCATTTCGTCGCGCTACGTGTCCCGGCACTCGTTGCCCGCCGCCGCTTCGACCGGTACATTGGCATCTGAGTTGTCGCCTTCCCCCGGCGGCCGACGCGATCCCTCGCATTTGAGCCAATTGTCGTTGTGAGCAGCACTGCCTCCGTCGTCGACCTGCATGTCGAATTGGGCCGTCTCCGTCTGGCCAACCCCGTCATCGTGGCCTCGGGAACGTTCGGCTACGCGCGCGAAATGGCTGGGTTGGTTGATCTTAAGCGGCTGGGAGCGATCATCCCGAAAACAATCACTCACCAGCCGCGCGCCGGAAACGCACCCTGGCGCACGATCGAGACCCCGGCCGGAATGCTCAACTCGATCGGCCTCGATAACGACGGCCTCGAGGCGTTTGCCGCCCATCACATGCCATATCTCGCTAGCCTCGGAGTGCCGATCATCGTCAGCATTGCCGGGCGGACCCATGATGAATTCGTCGAAATGGCGGCCGCGCTGGAAGGCGTACCCACGATCGCGGCGATTGAGGTGAACATTTCATGTCCGAATGTCAGTCATGGTGTCGATTTCGGCACCGACGCGAGGATGTGCGAGCGAGTCGTGGCCGGTGTCCGCGATGCGACCTCGTTGCCGATCATTGCCAAGTTGACGCCGAATGTCACCGACATTGCGTCGATCGCCGTGGCTGCCGCCGCCGGCGGAGCGGACGCCATCTCGCTCATCAACACTTGCCTCGGCGTGGCCGTCGATTGGCGGCGCCGCCGGCCGCTCTTGGGCAATGTTTTGGGCGGCTTGAGCGGGCCCGCCATCAAGCCGATCGCTCTGCGGGCCGTCTATCAGGTCGCCCAAGCCGTGCGGACTCCCATCATTGGGATCGGTGGAATCGCCACGGTCGACGATGTGATGGAATTCCTGGTGACTGGCGCATCGGCCGTCCAAATCGGCACCGCAAACTTCTATCACCCCACGACCTCGACGGAAATCCTCGACTCCTTACCGGCCGCTCTCGCCGAACTCGGCTGTCGTTCCGTCAATGACGTAGTCGGCACCCTACAAAAACAATGAACCCGAGCCTTTCGCACTTAGTCCTTGGTCCATAGTCCTTCCCCCGTCCCCAGTCCCATGCCATGCGTGTACTTTCGGGCATTCAACCGACGGGCCGATTCCATTGGGGAAACTATTTCGGCGCGATTCGGCAGTATATCGACTTGCAACGTGAAGATGCGGCGTTCTATTTCATCGCCGACCTCCACGCGCTCAACAGCGTGCGCGATCCGGCGGCGTTGCGCGGTTGGACGCTCGACGCGGCCATTGATTTGCTCGCGCTAGGGCTCGACCCCGAGCGGGCGGTGTTGTTCGTGCAATCCGATGTGCCGGCGGTGAGCGAACTCTGCTGGATCCTGATGACCGGCGCGCCGATGGGGCTCTTGGAGCGGTGCCATGCCTACAAGGATAGGAAGGCGAAGGGCTTGCCGGCCGACGCCGGTGTGTTGGCGTATCCGGTGCTGATGGCGGCCGACATTCTGGCCTACGATTCGGATACGGTGCCCGTCGGCGAGGACCAGGTGCAACATATCGAGGTCTGCCGCGATCTGGCGGCGAGCTTCAACCATCAATTCGGCCAGGTGTTCACCATGCCCAAGGCCAAGCTGCTCGATGCCTCGAAGAAGGTGCCCGGCATCGATGGCGAAAAGATGTCGAAGAGCTACAACAACACGCTCGAGGTGTTCGACGACCCCAAAGCGCAGCGGAAGAAGATCATGCAGATCGTCACCGATTCGCGGCCGATGGAGCAGCCGAAAGAGCCGGAGAGCGACTACTTGTATCAACTCTTCTCCCTCGTGGCGACCGAGGCGGAGCGCGACGCGATGGCCGCGCTATACCGACGCGGCGGTTTTGGCTATGGTGAGGTGAAGAAAGCCCTGGCTGACGCCGCGGAGCGGTTCTTCGCCGCGCCTCGGTCCAAACGGGCCGAACTCGCCGCCGATTCCAAGACGGTCCGAGAAATACTAGCCGACGGCGCGAGCCGCGCCCGCGGCAAGGCCGAGGAAGTTTTGCGGCGAGCCAAGCGCGCCTGCGGGCTCGCGTCAGCGACATGAACATCATCGGCATCGGGACCGACATCACGGAGTGCTTGCGGATCGCGCAGATGATCGAGCGCCACGGGGAACTGTTCATCACGCGAGTCTACACGCCAGACGAGATTCAATACTGCCAGAGCCGCAAGCAGGCGACGCAGCATTTCGCCGGCCGCTGGGCAGCGAAAGAAGCGGTGCTCAAAGCGGTCGGCACGGGTTGGCGTCGCGGCATAAGTTGGCGCGACGTAGAGATTCGCAACTTGCTCGGTGGAAAGCCGCAGGTCTCGCTGCATGGCGGCGTGCGCGACGTTGCCGAGGACCTCGGCATCGGCCAAATCCTTATCAGCATTTCCCACTGCCGCAGCCACGCGACGGCGTATGCCCTGGCTCTCGAGCGAATCGAAGGCGAAGCGGACGAGTGACGAGGGGCGACAATCGTTAGAACGGAACGTCGGCACTTACGGCATTTTGATGCCCGACCACAGTTGCAACGGCAGCGAACTTCTTCTTGGCGGCGGATTTCTTCTTTGATGTCTTGGCTCTCTTCGTCGCTGGCTTTTTCGCCTTGGCGGGCGGTTTGGCCGACTTCTTCTTTACCGCGGCGGCCGGTCGGGTCGCCTTGCGGCGCGCCTTCTTTGACGGCCCGGCCGCGGCCCGCTCGGCGAGCAGCCGCAGAGCCAGTTCCTGGGTGACCTCTTCGGGCGTCGTATTCTTGGGAAGCGAGGCGTTCGTCGTACCGTCGGTCACGTACAGCCCGTAACGGCCGTCGAAGAGTTGAATCTTCTCGCTGGTGACCGGCGACGCATCGAGCACTTTGAGCGGCTCGCGCTTGGCGCCGAATCCCCGGCGGGCCGCCTTGGGCTGCGCCAACAGTTCCAGGGACTGCGACAAACTCACGTCGAGCGGTGAAAGGTCGGCCGGCAGGGAGCGCGTCTCCGTGCCGCTCTTCACGTAGGGCCCGAATTTTCCATTGAATACGACGATCGTTTCACCTGTCGTCGGATGCGCGCCCAATTCGCGGGGGAGCGAGAGCAGCCTCACCGCTGTCGCCAGGTCGATATCCTCGGGCCGCATGCCCTTGAGCAACGAAGCATTTTTCGGCTTATCGTCTTCCCCAGCCGCGGCACGCTGCACGTAGGGACCGAATCGTCCCGTCTTTAAATAGATTAGCCGGCCGGTCTCGGGACAAGTTCCCAGCGGCTCTTCCGCTTTTTGCGATTGGTCGAGCAGTTCGTTGGCGCGGTCGAGCGTCACCTCGTCGGGCGCCAGCCCCTCGGGCAAAGCCGCCCGCCGCTCTCCCTGCTCGAGGAATGGCCCATAGCGGCCGACGCGCACGTAAATCGGCTCTTGCCCATCGATCTCAGCGATCTTTATCCGGCTCACGTCGCGGGCTTGAATTCGATCGCCGATGCTCTCCAAATGCGGTTTGAGTCCGGTCTGCCCGTTCCCAAAATAGAAGTGCCGCAGATAATCGACGCTCTGCGCCTCGCCGCGGCTGATGGCATCGAGGTCATCTTCCATTTGCGCCGTGAATTGATAGTCCACCAGCCCTGGCAAGTGCAGCTCCAAGAGTTGCGATACGGCAAATGCAACCCACGTCGGCACGAGCGCAGTGCCCTTCTTGAACACGTACTCGCGATACTGGATCGTGTCGATAATCGAGGCGTATGTGCTCGGCCGGCCGATTCCCATTTCTTCGAGCGTCCGAATCAGCGCCGCTTCGCTGAAGCGGCTCGGCGCTTGAGTGAGATGCTCCTTGGGAGTCAACTCTCGGCAGGAAATTGGGTCGTCTTGCGCGACGGCCGGCAACAGCGCCTCTCGATCGGCCAAATCCCCCTCCGGATCGTCGGAGCCCTCGACGTACGCCCGCAGGTAGCCGGGAAACTCGATCGTCTTGCCGCTCACCTGAAACACAGCGCCGTCGCCTTCGATCGTGATTGTCATGCGCCGGCCGCGGGCATCCGCCATCTGGCTGGCGACGGTTCGTTTCCAGATCAAGTCGTAGACCTTGAATTCATCGGAACCCAACTGGCCGCGAAGTTGTTCCGGAAAATCAAACGGATGCCCCGCCGGCCGGATCGCCTCGTGGGCCTCTTGGGCGTTTTTCACCTTGGTCTGATAGACTCGCGGTGAATCGGGCAAGTACTCGCGGCCATATTGCTCGGCAACCAGATCGCGGGCCGCGTCGATCGCCACCTTAGCGAGGTTCGTCGAATCGGTCCGCATGTAGGTGATGTGACCGTTCTCATACAGGCTCTGCGCTGCCTGCATCGTGCGGCGGGCGGTGAAACCGAGCTTGCGGTTGGCCTCCTGCTGGAGCGTGCTCGTCGTAAACGGCGGATAGGGCTTCGAGGTATACGGCTTGTCGTCGATCTTGGCGACGCGAAACGAAGCCTGGCGAAGCCGCTCGGCCAACTCGTTTGCCCCCCGGCTGTCGAGTAGCAGCAGCTCTTCGTTCTTCAGCTTTCCGGTGGCCGGATCGAAATCCTTTCCCTCCGGAATCTTTCGCCCGCCGACGGAAACCATTTCCGCCTGAAACTCCTGCCCGCCGGCATTCGCGAATAGGCCAAGCAAGTCCCAATAGGCGGCCTCGTGGAAGGCCATCCGCTGCCGCTCGCGCTCGACGATCAGCCGAACCGCCACGCTTTGCACCCGCCCGGCCGAGAGCTTGGGGCGCACTTTTTTCCATAATAGTGGCGAGACCTCATAGCCGTAGAGCCGATCGACGATCCGCCGCGTCTCCTGCGCCCGGACAAGGTCCGCGTCGATCTCGCGGGGATGCGAGAGGGCGTCTTCAATCGCCTCTTTGGTGATTTCGTGGAATACGAGACGATGGACGGGCACCTTCGGCTTGAGCAGCTCATTGAGGTGCCAACTGATGGCCTCCCCTTCACGGTCCTCGTCCGTCGCCAGATAGAGATCCTTGGCGTCTTTCAATAGCCCCTTGAGTTTGCGGACTTGGGCAGTCTTCTTGGGGGGAACGATATAGAGCGGGGCGAAATCCTCAGCCACATTGACTCCCAGCCGCGACCATTGCTCTTTGCGGTACTCATCCGGAATCTCGGCGGCCTTCTCGGGCAAATCGCGAACGTGGCCGATGCTGGCCTCGACCGTGAAACCGCTCCCCAGGAATTTGCTGATCGTGCGGGCCTTGGCGGGTGATTCTACGATCACCAGCGATTTACCCGAACGCCCTGTAGCGCGTTTTGCCATGCGAGGAGCCAAAGATGATCGAGAGGTTGACGTGCCTGTTAAACTTTAAGGTCTGCGGGAAGTTGTCACTAAATATCGCCGCGCGGCGCTCGATTTCTGAGCCAGCCGGTCTGGCGCACGGTTAACCGGTGCAGATGCTTCGTTGCACCGTCGCCGGCAGTCGTAATAATTGGTAAAATTGGTCAATTCGGCCTTTTTCAAGCGGCGCGATTGGGATTGCATTTGCCGGCTTGGCTCTTAGAATCACTAGGCTTATGTGACCCAACTGCCGTGCCGCAAAGGCTTTTCCGCGCGAGCACAGCGCCCCATTGGCGGTCCAATCGCCGGGTCGGGCAGGTAAACGCCGCTATAATCGCATAACCGTCACAGGCCGTCGTTGTCAAGCCGTCTTCCCATCGCGGCGCGGCGGACCTCTTTAAAGGAATACTCCACATGGCAAGTCCTTTTTCCATTTTTCGCAAGAACCAGCGGCTGATGTTGGCCGCCGTCACCATCCTCTCGATGATTGGCTTTGTGTTCTTCGTCCCGTTCGGGCGAGGTGGCAACGGCCCGCGCGGAGGCGGGCAGGGCGTCGAGGTCGCCACCTGGAAATTCGGCACGATCTACAAATCCGACGTCGATAACCGCCTCTACGCTCGCCGCTTGGTGAACGAGTTCATCCAATACGCGTTTAGCGAAGCACGGAGCAAAGGTGGATTCCTGACCGGACGCCGTCCGCCCCAACCATTTCCGAACGACGCTTCGTCGATGCTCACGACGATCCTTTTGCAGAAAAAGGCCGAGCAAATGGGGATCGCCGTGAGCGATGCGGCGATCAACGACTTCATCGACACGGAAGTGACCGACAACAAGCTGAGTGGCGCGGAAGAGTTGGCGATCCTGCAAAAGTTCAACACCCCTACGCAAACCCGCTTGTCACAAGATCAGCTTTTCGACGCCCTACGGTTTGAGCTGCAGGCCAGAAACCTCGAACGATTGCTCATCAGCGATGTTGGGAGTCCAGGCACGCCCGAGCAGCGCTACGACTATTTCAGCCGCCTTTATCGAAAGGCGACCATTCAGGTCATGCCGGTGGCGGTCAAGGACTTTGCCGACAAGGTCCCAGACCCGACGGACAATGAGCTGCGGGCGTTTTTCGAGAAGTACAAGGACGATCTCAGCAATCCAATTAGCCCCGAACCAGGATTCAAGGAACCGACTCGCGCCAAGTTTCAGTATTTCCTTGCCAAGCAGGAAGACCTGATCAAGGAAGAAAAGCCGAAGGTCACCAACGACGAGATAAAGGACTATTACGAGAAGCACAAGGAGCAGTTTCGCAAATCGGCTGACGAAGGGACCGACTCCTCGGACAAATCCAAGAAGCCGGATACCAGTGCCAAGCCCGACGCGGCCATTAAGCCCGATGCGGCCGGAAAATCCGACCAGAAGTCGGACACTACCGAAAAGAAGCCCGACGTCAGCGCGGGCGGGAAAACCAACGAGCCCGGCAAGGATGCGGGCAAGGACGCGACCGGTGCCGCTCGGTCAGCCGAGAAGCCGGCACCGGACAAGGATGCGGGCACAATCGGCAAACCGGCAGCCGCCAAGCCTGCGGATAAAGAGCCGGCGGACAACAAGGCGCATGACGCCAAGGCTGCGACGGGGAGCGGCAAGTCCGCCGCGCTCGCGCCATCGTCCCGGCATCGTGCCGAAGTAGAGTTGATCGCTTTGGCGGACGGACCTCCGCCGGCTGCTCCCGCCTCTGGCGCAGCAAAAGACGGCGTGAAGCCGGATGCAGCGCCGCCGGCGACCAAGACCACCGACAAATCGCCGACAGCCAACAAGCCCGTAGCCGGCGCTGCTAACGTTGGCGCGAACGGCAAATCTCCGGATGGCGAAAAGCCCGCCGCGCCCAAGACGGAGGGCCCAAAAACGGAGACTCCCAAGAGTACAGTGCCGGGAACCGGTAACCCCGATGTGGACCTCAAGCCCAACGAGGCGCCGAAGAAAATCCCGATCGTCGAATACGAATCGCTCGACAGCGAAAAGGTCCGCGATGAGATTCGCACGAGCCTCGCTCGCGAAAAGGTGGGCCAGCAAATCGACGATGCGTTCAAGGCCCTCTCCACCGAAATCTCGACCTATCGGCGGAAGCATTCGGCTTGGGCAGTCAAGAAGGAAGGCGAGGCGCCGACACTACCGGACTTTCGCGCGCTGGCCAAGGCCAAGGGGCTGAAGTTCGAAGAAACCGGTTTGATTTCTGCCCAACAAGCTTACGACACGACGGAACTCGGTAAATCGTTCTCTTTCAACGCGAGCGCGGACGGACAGCCGCAACAGGCCTACTTCGTGCAGCAGGCGTTTCACGCCAACATTCCCAATTACAGTCCCTACACGATGTTTAGCTCCGACGACGAGTTGAACTTTCTCTGGTGGCGGGTCGATTATCGCGAAGCGTTTGTCCCGGACTTCGAAAAAGTAAAACCGGAAGTCATCGAGGCCTGGAAGATGGTCGAAGCCCGCAAGCTCGCTTTGGCCCAGGCCAAGGAATATGCCGATCAGGCGAACAAGCAACACTCCGAATTGAAGGAGATGTTTCAGTTCGAGAAGAATCTCCACGTGAGCCCGATCGGGCCGTTCACCTGGATGAGCCAACTGTCGGTGGCCCAAAATCCAGAGCAACCGGCCCCGTTGCAAATGACGCAACTGTCCGGCGTCGATAAGGCCGGCGATGAGTTCATGCGGACCGTATTTGGTCTCGATGGCGGCTCGGCCGGCGTCGCGATGAACGAACCACAAACGATCGCTTACGTGATCCAGGCAATCAGCTTCGATCCAGCGGAAACGGTTTTTCGCCGCGAATTCCTCAACCGCATGGCCAATCCGTTCGGCGACGTTTCGCTGCAAACTGCGCAGGGGGATGCATACCAGGCCCTACGAGCCAAGATGAGCGCGATCCGCGCCGAATTCGACTTCAAACCCGCGCCAGGCACGACAGCCCAAGCCGCAACTCCCTCGCCCAGCGGTGACGACAGCGACGATTGAACTCCGAACTGGCTAACGACACGGTTTCAGCACCGTCACGCCGAGCGGCGGGAGCGTTAGCTCGATCGAGTACGGGCGGCCATGGCTGGGGATGTCGGTGGCCATCACTCCCGCGCCGTTGCCCAGATTACTGCCGTCGTAGAACGCCGAATCGCTGTTGAAGATCTCCTGATACCAGACCCGCTCCGGCACGCCGAAACGATAGCCGACGCGCGGCACGGGGGTAAAGTTGCAGCAGACGAGCACGAAGTCGGCCGGGTTCTTCGCTTTCCGCAGCCAGCAGAGCACGCTGTCGGCGTAGTTGTGGCAATCGATCCACTCGAAGCCCGTGTAGTCGAAATCGACTTCGTGCAGGGCCTTCTCGCGGCGATAAAGCTGGTTCAGATCAGCGACGCACTTTTGCAAGCCCTGGTGCGAACCCCATTGCAGCAGATGCCATTGGAGGCTCGTCTCGTAGTTCCATTCGTTCCACTGGCCGAAGTCGCACCCCGTGAACAGCAGCTTCTTGCCCGGATGCGTCCATTGGTATGAATACAAAAGCCGCAAGTTGGCGAACTTTTGCCATAGATCGCCGGGCACCTGGTCCAAGAGCGATCCCTTGCCGTGAACCACCTCGTCGTGCGAGAGCGGCAGGGTGAAATTCTCGTGGAAGGCATAGATCAAGCTGAAGGTCAGCTCGTCGTGGTGATATTGGCGATGGATCGGCTCGTGGCGGAAGTAGCGCAGCGTGTCGTTCATCCAGCCCATGTTCCACTTCAAACTGAAGCCAAGCCCGCCGACATATGTGGGCCGAGAAACGCTCGGCCAGGCGGTCGATTCCTCGGCGATCGTCAGCACGCCCGGATACTCCTGGTGCGAGAGGACGTTGAACTCCTTGATGAACGAAATCGCTTCGAGGTTTTCGCGGCCGCCGAATTGGTTCGGGATCCAGTCTCCCGGCTGGCGGCTGTAATCGAGGTAGAGCATCGAGGCGACCGCGTCCACGCGCAGCCCGTCGATGTGATATTTGTCGAGCCAGAAGATCGCGTTCGAGAGCAGGAAGTTGCGCACTTCGTTGCGCCCGTAGTTAAAGATCAGCGTGCCCCAGTCGGGATGCTCTCCCTTTCGCGGATCGGCATGTTCGTAGAGGCAGGTGCCGTCGAAGCGGTATAGCCCGTGCCCGTCGCGCGGGAAATGCGCCGGCACCCAATCGATGATCACGCCGATGCCATTTTGATGAAGCTGATCGACGAGGAACATGAAATCCTGCGGCGAACCATATCGGCTCGTCGCCGCGTAATAGCCGACGGTCTGATATCCCCAGCTTCCCGAGAACGGATGCTCGCTCACCGGCAGCAGCTCGACGTGCGTGTAGCCCATCTGCCGGCAGTAATCCACGAGCTGCGGAGAGATCTCGCGGTAGCTCATCCACCGGTTCGGATCGTCTCCCGGCCGCCGCCAACTTCCCAGATGCACCTCGTAGACCGAAATCGGGGCATCGAGCCCATTAGCCTTAGTGCGGTTGGCGATCCAGGCCGCGTCGTTCCATTGATAGGTGTCGAGGTTCACGACCTTCGAGGCGGTCCGCGGCGGCACCTCGGCGGCGAAGCCGTAGGGATCGCTCTTGTCGACGATGTTGGCCCCTTGCTTGACGCGGAATTTGTAGATCGTCCCCTCGTTCAGCCCCGGAATGAACAGCTCCCAGATACCGCTGGGAATGTGCTTCCGCATGGCGTGGAATCGGGCGTCCCAATTGTTGAAATCGCCCACGACGCTCACGCCGGCCGCATTCGGCGCCCAAACGGCGAAGTTGATTCCCGCGACATCGTCGATCGTCCGCAATTGCGCGCCGAGCCGAGTGTAACTCCGCAAGTGCCGACCCTCGGCCAGCAAATGCAGGTCGTAATCGGTTAACAGCGGAGGAAAGGCGTACGGATCGTGAATGGTGGTCTGCTGACCACGCTGGTCGGCCGTTCGCAGCATATAGGTTCCGGCATGGGGTTGGTCGGGCATAGGACAGATCGCTTCGTAAAGGCCGGCCGGGTGTATCCGCCGCATCGGGAGCGTCTTGGAATGGGCCTGATCGACGACCCACACCTGGGTGGAATTCGGAAGGAATGCTCGAACGGCCAGAGCGCGCCGCCCGGAATCCATGACCTCGTGAGGCCCAAGGATTTCGAACGGGTTCTCGTGGCGGCCTTCGACCAGTGCCCCTAGTTTATCCAAAGCAACAGAGGTTCGCACGGTGTCGCTCCCTTCAGAAATCCTATGCCGCCAAATCCGCGGTCGGATGCATTTCGTCTAATCAAGCCACGGGGCGCGAAAGAGGGGTGAACCGATTTCTCGCGACCGAAGCCAAATCCTCTCGAATAGCCCGCAAATGGCACGCCGCCACTTCAGCATTTGCGGATTTCGTCGGCCGTGCTCGGAGAGCGAAGTGCGTCCGGCGGCGAGGCTTGCGGCTTCGCACGCGGTCCCGACGCAGGCAGCGTCTCCTACATACCCGACGCTGCCAGCGTTGGAACGATCGCCCCCAACCCCGTTCGCCGCTTGTTCATGCGGAGCATCCAGCCGCCATTGGCGACACTCGACGCGATGAAACTCGAGCGCCCGATCCACCCGCTGCCACAGGTCCCGGTTTTTGACCGGCACCATCTCCCCATGCCGCTCCCACTGCCAGCCGTTCTCGCGCCAGTCGTTCAGCCCGTCGCTGATCCCGCGGCTGACGTAGCGGCTCGGCGTGACGAGCGTCACTCGCGCCGGCTCGTCGATCGCTTCCAGGCCGCGCACGACGGCCAGCAGCTCGAGCCGCTCGCCGCGCACATCCGGCTCGCTGTCGGCAATCTCGACCTTCGACGAGCCGTCGACGGCCTCCAGGACGAATCGCCAGTCGCCCGGCTGATCGCTGGGCGCGGCGGGAGCCGAGGCAGAGAACAAGAGATAATGGGGCGCACGCGCGCTCATGGGACGGCAGCCGCGACTCGGGTGGGGAGGAAAACCGATGTCTGGTCAACGGCCTTCAGGAGGAGCCGATGACCAATCGCTTTCACTTATCGTCAACGGCTTCGCGGCTTCGCTAGCTTAAGCGCGCGCTGCAGCACTGTTCGCTGAGGGCGACGCGCGGTAAATTCGCTAGGTCAGGCATTTGCCGAGTGTCAGTGATCCACGCGCCGCCGTTTCGTTTTCGATTATGCCGAGCGCTCCGACTGAATCGATTGGCGACGAGCGTCTGTTCGCAGCGTTGAATCGTCGCTTCGATGTCGTTTCCACAATCGTCGAGATCGGCGGCAAGCGATTTGAGATTCTTCGGCCGTTCAGTGCCGACGACCTGATCTCCGAAGCGGAATTCAACCGCGACGAGCGGTTGCCTTACTGGGCCGAGTTCTGGCCCAGTTCGATCGCGCTGGCCCAGCGGCTGGTGTCAGAATCGGGCCAGGGGAGGTCGCTCTTGGAATTCGGCTGCGGCACGGGACTCGTGGCAACGGTGGCCGCGAGCGTGGGATTCGACGTCACCGCGACTGACTACTATGCCGATGCGTTGGAGTTCGCTCAACTAAACGCGCTGCGAAACCGTGCGGCTATTTCCGCGACTCGTCATGTCGATTGGCGCGATTTTCCCGAAGATTTGGGGCGGTTCGACGTGGTAGTCGCCTCCGACGTTCTCTATGAGCGCCCGAACGCAGCGTTCGTCGCCGCCGCATTCGCCGCAACGCTAAAGCCCAACGGCCTCGGCATCCTGGCCGATCCGCAACGCCAGAATGCCGCGGCATTTCCCGTAGAATGCCGCCGCCGCGGGCTGGAAATCGCCGGCACGGCAGCGATCCAGATCGAACATTCGGCCAAGCGGCAGTTCATCGATCTCTATGAACTCCGCAAGGCATGATGCACCTTGTTCTTGCCATTCTTAGGGCGGGGTGCGAAGATTGCTGTAGCGTTGGAGGCATCGCATGACCATTCTCAATCCAGAACTTATTCAGGCGCTTCAACAAGCGGGCGGCGGACCTGTCACCGTCGTTAATCCCCAGACCGGGATCGAATACGTTGTGGTTCGTGCGGACTTGTACCAGCGGGTCAAATCGCTGTTTGAGACGGACGATCTTTCCAGCGAGGAAAAGCGGCTTCTGCTGGCTGAATCCGGCAAGCGGGCCGGTTCGGACAGCCCCGAAATGGACGAGTACGACGACTACGACGCCCATCGCCCATGAACGTCCATCGCGGCGAGATCGTTCTTGTGCCCGTTCGCTTTTCGTCTGGCCAAGGGCAGAAGGTCCGTCCCGTGCTGGTCGTCCAATCGGACCACAATAACGTTCGTCTCGCGGATACGATCGTCGCCATCATCACGAGCAACATCCGGCGCGCAAACGTTGAGCAAACGCAAATTCTGATCGACGTTGCCGCGCCCGACGGACGACAAAGCGAACGACTGCACACGATTCTTCAAGCCGATGTCCAACGAAAGATCGGGTCGCTATCGGCTGCGGCAATGCAGCAAATTGACGCGTGCCTGAAGGTATCACTCGGAATAATCTGATCGCTATCTCAGACTTCAATTTGACAGCAGGCGTAGGACGCCTCGAGCTCGAGGCGCCCTACGCCGCATTATCGCGTGACAGTCTCACGCCGCCATCGAGATGACGAGTGCCTCGCCGGTGATTCCGCAGAGGAATTCCTCGAAGATGCGGATGTCGAGCGCTGAAGCGGATTCGGCCTCGGGGTGGAATTGGGTGCCGAGGGCGAACCAATCCTCCCGAACGCTTTCGATCGCTTCGATCACGCCGTCCGGACAGCGAGCGGTCACTTGGAACCCGGGGGCCACCATGTCCACGGCCATGTGGTGCATGCTGTTCACCCGAATTTCGCCGTCGCCGTAGACCCGCTCCATCAGCGAGCCAGGCACGACCGTCAGCCCATGCCGATGGGCCGCGTCGAGCGGGTCCTTGTGCGGCAGGGCCTTCGGCAGATCCTCGGGCACGTGCAGGAAAAGATTGCCCCCCTGCGACACATTGAGCAATTGCATTCCGCTGCCGATGCCAAAGAAGGGCAGCCGGCGATCGGCCACCATTCCCATCAGCAAGCGGTCAAAATCCTCTCGGCGGGTTTCCATAGGACGAATCGTCGGATGGAGCATGAAGCCGTCGCGGCGGGGGTCCAAATCGGCCCCACCGACCATGACGACTCCATCGAGTAGGTCAAGAACTCGCTTCAGGTCGACCTCGTTGGCCAACGGGGGAAGTACAATTGGGATGCCTCCCACCGCGGTGATCGCATCGTAGTAACCGGCGCTGACGAATGTAAACGCGGGAGCGTCCTTCTTGGCCGCCCGGTAATCCGCATTCAAACCAATCATGGGTTTCGATCGCATTCGAGTTTTCTCCTGGACATGTCGTTTGTCCTTCGCAAGACCATGAAACGAAACATTCCGTCGAGGCCCCCCTCTTCGCTCGTGACGGAAGGATTCGTTGATGCGGTCGAGAACCGCCGGTGTGTCGCACGGAGCGTGTGGCGGCAGCCGAAATACGGCGAGGAGACTGCGGTCTTGTCGCGATGCGTCGTCCTTAACGCCGTCGGCTACCCCGCGGCGACAGCCGGGCAGGGTTCATGCCGATCGATCGAAATCCATTCCTGGCACTTCGCCGAAGGGAATTCCTTTTCCGTTAGCCTCGAAACATCCTTGTCGCAAGTCGCCGCGCGGCTTGCAAATCCGCGGCTGAGTCTACAAACGCGCGTGGTGATCGCCAAGGATTTCCCTCATTTTGGAGGGATGCGCGAATGCAAGCACAACATGATGTGCTAGCAAGAGTTGCGGAAAGCGGCCGGCAAGCGGTATACAATGTTGAGGAACTCACGGACCGGTTTTGTTTATGAGGAGACCAGGAATGCAGGAAACGACTTCAGATTGATCATGCAGTAGGTCAGGCGTCGTCGCCTGACTGCGGCTGATTCGGCGCTGGTCAAGTGTGCACGCATGACCTGCGAATCCTTACTCCTGCCTTCCTGGTTTCCTCATAAAAATTCCGTTTGATTATGGCCGACGGCATGATGAAGTATCAACACGTTTGTTTGGAAAGCATCGGCTACTCGCTGCCCGAGGAAATCGTCACCTCCGAGCAGATCGAATCCTGGCTCGCGCCGCTCTATACGCGGCTGCGGTTATCGCCAGGACGGTTGGAGTTGATGACCGGTATTCGCGAGCGGCGGTTCTGGCCGCGCGGGATGTTGCCGAGCGAGAAGAGCGTCGAGTCGGGGGAACGAGCGCTCGCTGCCGCCGAGATCGACCGCGCCGAAGTCGGCGCGCTGATTCACGCCTCGGTCTGCCGCGATTATCTCGAGCCGGCCACGGCGTGCAGCGTGCATCATCGGCTCGGGCTGCCGAGCGATTGCCTCGTCTACGACGTCTCGAACGCCTGCCTCGGCATTCTCAACGGCATCGTGCAAGTGGCCAACATGATTGAACTCGGCCAGATTCGCGCCGGGCTGGTCGTCGGCACCGAGGGGAGCCGGCAGCTCGTCGAAACGACGATCGAGCAACTCAATTCCGACGTTTCTCTCAGCCGCGCCGATCTCAAGCGGGCCATCGCTTCGCTCACCATCGGCTCGGGCAGTGCGGCCGTTCTGCTCACGCATTCGGAATATAGCCGCACGCAGAACCGGATTCTTGGCGCCGTCGCCCGCACGGCAACGGAGCATCACGCGCTCTGCCACAGCGGCCGAGATGAATCGGTCGCCGGCGACATGCGGCCGCTAATGGACACCGACTCCGAGCGGCTGATGGAAGAAGGGATCCGGGCGGGTGCGGAGACCTTCGCCGCTTTTCTCAACGAGGCCGGTTGGTCGGTAGGCGACGTCGACAAAACGTTCTGCCATCAAGTCGGCACGGCCCATCGCAAGCTGATGCTCGCGGCGCTCGGTCTCGATCCACGGATCGACTTCCCCACGGTCGAAACACTCGGCAACACCGGCTCCGTCGCGCTGCCGCTGGCGATGGCTCTGGGAATCGAGCAGGGCCATCTGAAGCAGAACGACCGTGTGGCCCTCCTCGGTATCGGCTCGGGGATCAACGCGCTGATGCTGGGGATGCAGTGGCAGGGATCGAGCAGACGAGAATCGACTGTTGAAGCGCGCGAGGCCGCCATTGACCGGATTCTTAAGAGCAAAGTTACGTTGGGTCCCGACCTGACGATACGCCAATTGATCGAAGAGGGGCGCCGCTGAGCGCGGCCGCCATCGACGATTCGAGCGCAAACCGGACGGTTGCTCGCCCGTCAATTGACCGCCGCGATGGATTATGTAAACTAGATTATGTCTAGTCAGAATATTGCAGACAGGTTGATCCACGGTATTTTAAGATCACAAAGGTGTACGATGGCAATTGGCCCAGAGAACATGATCGGGGCGTTTGACGCCAAATCGCATTTTTCGGAGCTTCTCGTGCGAGTTGAAAAAGGGGACGAGGTCACAATTACAAAACACGGGAAACCCGTCGCCAAGCTCGTGCCCATCCACCAAGAGTCGACGGCCGAGGAGCGGCGTGCTGCGATGGACCGTTGGATCAATGCGCCGGATCGGCCGACTCTCGGCGGATTGAAAATCCGTGACCTTATCAATGATGGCCGGCCATGACGGCGAGCTTCGTCCTGGACTCGTCGGTTGCGCTCGCGTGGTGTTTTGCCGACGAGGCCACGCGCGAAACCGTGCGGCTTTACGACCGCATGGAGAAAGAGTCGGCTGCGATTCCGGGTTGGTGGTTCATTGAGATTGCCAATGTTTTGGCGCTTTCCGAGCGCAAAGGTCGCATCGTTCCCGCGAAGACAGCCGAATTCATTTCGCTGATCGCCCGGTTCAAGCTGGAAATCGACAATGATGCGCCGCGTCGGGCGTTTGACTTTCTACTGCCGCTCTGTCGCACTCATAACCTGACTAGCTACGACGCAATTTATCTCGATCTCGCCATCCGCCGGCATTTGCCGCTGGCCACGCTCGACGAGCCGTTGCGGAAGGCGGCGAAGAAGGTAGGCGTGAAGCTTCTGGGCAAGTGAGCCACCGATTATAACGGCGGTTGCCACCCCATATCTCGACGCAGGCACCCTCGCGGAATGGAATCCTACGAAACGCTTCGTTGACATTACGAAGATGTTCGTATATGATGCGGCGGTCTTGAACGGTTGGGCTTAGGAGTCGAATCCCATGGCCAAGAAAGACCTGCCGCGGCCGACGGAGGCTGAGTTGGCGATTCTGCGCGTGCTGTGGCACCGGGGGCCGAGCACGGTGCGCGACGTCCAGCAGGCGCTTGAAGAGGAGCGTGGCACCGGCTATACGACCGCGCTCAAGCTCTTGCAGATCATGACCGAGAAGGGGCTCGTTCGCCGCGACGACCGCCAGCGGAGGCATGTCTTCGACGCGGTGCTCCCGGCCGAAGCCACTCAGCGGCAATTGGTCCGCGACCTTCTCGGCCGGGCGTTCGGCGGCTCCGCGCGGCAATTGGTCATGCAAGCCCTCTCGGCAAAAAAGGCCTCAAAGGCTGAGCTAGCCGACATTCGCGAACTGCTCGATGCCCTAGAAAAAAACCGGGATTGAGGCCGATTGCGTCGTCCCTTTGGGAGAGGGACGGGGTGAGGCCCTCGCAAATAATAAGAAATCAGCGGCAAGCATTAGAAACCGAGGTGAGTCATGCACGCGATTGAAGCTCTATTGAACCGGCCCGAGGTTGAGCGTCTCGGCTGGGTGCTGCTCCATTTTTTCTGGCAAGGGACGATTGGCGCCGCTCTCTTGTCCATCGTTCTCTTTGCCTTACGGCGCGCATCGGCCAATTCCCGATACTTCGCGGCATGCGCTACGCTGATGGCAATGGCCGCGTGTCTGCCGACGACTTGGCTCGTGATGCTTCGCGAAGTCCCGACCGTGGCCGGTTATTCGTCGGACTCTGCCGCGGCAGCGCCAACAGGTAACGCCGATCAGTTCGCGCAAAATACCGTGCGGCCGGTCGCGGAGCGGAGCCAGCCCGAGGCACGGCCTCCGATGGCTTCCACCGAAATGAATTGGCAGCAACGGCTCGCCACGTATTTGCCCTGGCTGGCGGTCGCGTGGCTCTCTGGCGTGTTCGCGTTATCGTTGCGGCTGGCAATTGGCTGGTCAGCCGTGCATCGCCTGCGCCGCACCGCTTCGCGGCCATTGGACGACGCGCGGCAATCCATTCAGTCGCGCCTGAGCCAACGAATTGGCATCCGCTGGCCGGTCAAACTGCTCGAATCGTCGCTCGTCGACGTGCCGACGATGATCGGCTGGCTCCGGCCGGTGATCCTCTGGCCGCCCAGCGTGCTCGCGGGACTGTCGGTCGAGCAATTCGAAGCGCTCCTGGCCCATGAATTGGCCCACGTGCGCCGGCACGACTATCTCGTCAATCTCGTGCAAACGGCGATCGAAACGCTCCTCTTCTACCATCCGGCCGTGTGGTGGGTTTCGAGCCGAATCCGCCAGGAGCGCGAATCCTGCTGCGACGACCTCGCCATCGCCACCTGCGGCAATCGACTCTCCTACGCCCGCGCGCTGGCGACGCTCGAAGAACTCCGCCCGCGGCCGCGGCAATTGGCGCTGGCGGCAAGCGGGAGTTCGTTGCTCGGGCGAATTAGACGAATCGTCGGCCTGCCGTCGATACGGCACAACCGCAGCCGTCATTGGCTTCTCGGGACCGCGCTTTCAGCGGCGCTATTAGCGCTGGTCATCGCGCTTGGGGTTTCAAACTTCGCAACTGGCGACGAACCAACTCCGAAGTCCGCCGATTCGCCGCCCGCCAAATCAAACGAAACCGCCAAGCCCGCCGAGTTGCCCAAGTCGCAAGAAGCCCCGCATCAATACCCATTCGACCTGAGCGTCCAGAAACTCGGCAACAGCGACGCGGACGATTTGCTGCCGGAAGAGTTGGGGAATCGCATCAAACAGATTCCTCACGTCACATCCGTCACGGGCTCGTTAAACATGTTCGATATGTGGCCATGCGTATTCGGGGTGCCTTCCGATTCTCCGCCCTTCAAAGCGTTGAAAGTGCTGTCGGGTAGATTGCCGGTGGCTGCGGATCGGCATGTGGTGATCGTCGGCAAAGCAGTCGCCGACAAGGCCGGATATAAGGTCGGCGACACGATGAAACTATTCGACAAGGTGCAAGTGATCGGTGTCGTCGAAAGCCCGCTGACACTCCTAAACGACTCCATCCTGATGCCGCTCGCGGATCTCCAGGAGTTCACACATGCCGAGCATCGCGTGAACGAGTTCCTCGTCAGCGTCGATATCCCAAAAGACGGCTCCCCGGAGCACCGCGCGCAAGTGTCTGAAGTGAACGCGAGAATCGAGGCGCTTGCCAACGACTTTCGTACCGAGATCGCCGTGACCGACGTTAACATGCCGAAAAAGCCGCCGGAAGCGCCCGAGCTGCGCGAAAAGCGAACTTGGCACGGGGGGCCGAATCAAACTGACGTGCATTTCCGAGTCGTTGACGACGAGACCGACCAGCCTGTTGCACTCTTTCATCAGCAGGGCGGCTTTGTTGAATCGAATCGAATCACCTGGGGCACGATGGAGTACATCAATCCACTTTCGACGGTGGATCTCAACTGGGAAGCCGGGCAGCGAGCAAGAATCGTGGCTGGCGGTTATGTCCCTCAACGAATCCTGGCCGAACGGCCGAAACCCGGAGCGACGACAATCGAAGGACTCGTCGTCCGCATGAAGCGCGGTCGGAAGGTTTCGGGGCGCGTGCTCGATTACCGGGGCACACCAGTCTCCGGCGCGAGTCTATTTGTGGTCGGGGCTCTTGCCCGAGTCAAAATCGGCGGTGGCAAAGCGATGACCGAACAAGGCGATGGTTGGACAGAGGACGATTCCATTACGAGATTCACGACCGATGCCGACGGCAAATTCACCCTCACCGGAATTGGCTGGGATGCGAATTACATCGCCGTTTCTTGCCCGAAACTCGATATCTGGGTCGTGCCTGCGCCACGGGCCAGCGGGCCGCAGGATGATTTCGAGATTCGATTGCCGCAGTCTGGAAAACTGGTCGCGCACTACGACATCGCCGGCGCTCCCGACGAAGCCGAAGTGACTCTGTGGCCGTCGGTCACAAATCTTCCGTATGCCGGGGGCGTCGGACCCACAGGGCCGGGTTGGTTCTCGCGCCGGGATCAGCAAGGAAGACCGCTCGACCTGGCGAGCAATGTCATTTACGGCCGCAATGCGGTTCTAGAACAGCACGGCGAAGTGGTCTTCGACAATCTCCCGCCGGGCGACTACACGATCCTGCGAACAAAACAAGTTGGCTTTCGCTTTGAGGGGACGATGGTGACACTTGGCCGGCACGTTGTCAAAGTCGCGTCTGGAAAGACGGCGGTAGCAGATTTTGTGAGGGATCGCGGCGCGCCGATCGCCGGCCAAGTCGTCGGTCTCAATCGAGATGAGGTCGTCAAGTCCCAGCCCTATGCGATGATCGTGACCATCCGAAAGGCAGTAGACGCCGACGATTCGGTCGAAAATAGGATCGATGAGATTCTTTTGTCCCGGATCGACAAAGACGGAATGCCGGCCGACGGAAAATTCACTACCGAGCGCCTCATCCCTGGGCAATACACTCTCGCGGCACGAATCTTTGCATATGACGCTTGGAATTAATCGCTTGACGGAGGGAAGGAATGGCACCCGAATGAGTTCTACCAACCGACATTCACGGGCGAGGCGACGGTCACCGTTCCGGAAAATGGCGACCCGCCGCCGGTGAAAATCGAACTGCACAAATTCGAGAAGCCATCCCCCGAACCCGCGCCCGCCAAAAGCGCGGCTGACGCGGCCGCTCGCAAGTAAACTACGAGGAGCGAGCCGGAAATGAACGGTAATGAACGCGAATGGCATGCGCGTAAATGACGACGTCATTTGGCTCCCTCAAATCTCCGTGCATTCGCGTCCATTTCCGGCCAATCCGACGCTAGTCGTCGCTGGCCGCCGTACTCCTGCCTTCTTGGTCCCCTCATAAAAAATCCGCTCGGTTGCAGCCAGCGGTCGCGCGACGTCCTGTGTGGTTTTTCAAGCGGGATTTGTTTAGGCTGTCGTTCTTGACGCCGACCATCCGACGCTTGCTGGGTCCGATTCATGTCCTCCATCCGCGACTTGCCTGAGATTGCCGGGCTCGATGCGCGGCGGGGGATGGTGCGGATTCCGCCGGAAGTCGACGTGCCGCTCACGCCGCGGGTGCGGCGGCTGATCGATGCGGCCGATTTCCGCCGGTTGGCCCGGATCAGCCAGTTGGGGCTGGTGCCGCTCGTCTATCCGGCGGCGATCCACACACGGTTCGAGCATTCGCTGGGCGTCTATCGGACGGCCCTGCTGTTCTTGCAGCAGCTTTCGCACGACGAGCGATTCGCCGCGACGATCGGCCCGGCTGACGCGGAGTTGTTCATCGCGGCGGCGCTCCTGCACGACATCGGGCATTGGCCGTTCTGCCATCCGATCGAAGATATTCACCTGCCCGACGTGCCGCGTCACGAGTCGTTTGCCAACGGGTACTTGCTGGACGAGCCGATCCAAAAGCGGCCTGCGGAGAAGGGGACAGTCCCCTTTTGTTCCGAGGACTTCACAAAAGGGGACAGTCCCCGGCCGCTTTCGGGCGAAATTGCCAACGTCTTGCGCGGCGAGTGGCACCTTGAGCCGCGCGACGTGGCGGCTCTGGTATCAAAAGAGGCAACCGACACCGCGCGTCCCGACACGAAATCGCGAATCCTTTCGAGCATGCTCTCCGGCCCTATCGACGTCGACAAAATGGACTACCTGCAGCGCGACAGCCTGCACGCGGGGGTCCCGTACGGCCGCAATTTCGACCAGCAGCGGCTGATCGGCAGCCTTTGCTTGAACGAGGAGGGGGACGGGCTGGCGATCACCGACAAAGGAAAGACGGCCGCCGAGATGATGGTCTTCGCCCGCTATGTGATGTTCAGCGAAGTCTATTGGCATCACGGCGTGCGCTCGGCGACGGCGATGCTCCAGCGGGCGTTTTACCAACTCCGCGGCGGGCTCGACCTGACGCAACTCTTTCGGCTGGCCGAAGCGCCCATGATCGCCGAACTCCAGCGCGCTGCCGTCAGCACACCGGCCGCGGAGCTGCTCGACGGGCTGTTCGGCCCGAGTCGGCGGCTCTACAAGCGATTGGCCCGTTATAGCCTCTTCGAGGAGGCGGACCTGTACCGACGGCTGGCGCGGCGGCCCTATCCTTGGCTCGTGCGCTGCGCTGAGCAGTTCGCGGCGCTCGCCGCCGGTGCGATTGGCCAGCCGATCGCCCCGCACGAGCTTCTCTTCGATGCCCCGCCTGTCGAGCGCGAGGTGGAATTCGATTTCGAGGTCTTCTTTGCGAAGGACCACCGCTACCGCCGGCTGGGCGAGATTTCTCCGGTCGTGCGCACATTGGCCAAGGAGCAATTCGACGACTACGTCAAACGTGTCCGCATCTTCGCGCATCCGCGAATCGCGAACGAATTGCGGCGGCTCGGCAGGCTCGGGGACCTGCTCAATGCGGCAATCGATCGAACACCGGCATTGGGCGAGTAACCGATGGGTGGACCCGACGGCCCTACAAATTGAAACGCAGAGGACGCCGAGACCGCGGAGACGATCAAAGAGTTCTCAATTGCTCCGCGAACTCCGCGTCCTCCGCGTTTCAATCTGTTTCGTATTTCGATGCTCGCACGCCCAGAGAGATCCGGTACGTCGTCGCGGACTTCACGCAACCTATCCCCCTACTAATTGAACAATCTTAATGATTCTTATGAGGAGTCCAGGAAACCTGGAGAGAGAGGTGACAATCGCAATCCACTACCTCCCTGTGCTCCTGGCTTCCTCATAAAAACTTCTGAGCTTCGTTTTCTTCGCTGCTTCAGTCCGCGATTTGCAGCTTGATCTCGTCGCTGTTGCCTTTCAATTCTGGCGCATACATCGCCGAGGCGCGGGCGGGAAGGGCGCTGAAGCGGCCGGGGGTTTCGGCGCGGAGGCGATAGGCCACGCTGTGCTTGCCGCGGGCCAGCGTGCGGAGGAAGAAGCTCACGCGGTTGTCGCGCAGCTCCATGTACGCACCCAGGGCGTTGCCGCCATAGCCGCTGCGGACTTCGACTGGCTCGAATCCGGCGGCCTTCATGTCCTCGAAAACCAAGTATTCGTAGTCGTTCTTCGCGTCGATTTCGAGTTCCACTTCGACCAAGTCGCCGCTCTTGAGCGTGTCGAGGTCTTTCAATTCCTCGCGGCGGTATTTCTCGACTTGCTGGCCGACGGACTGCCCGCGTGAGCCGGCCACTTGGATCGTCTTGTCGTCGCGGATCAGTTTGTACACCTTGCGGTTGACCTTCACTTCCAAGCCCGCCCGCGGGATGGTGTCTTCGAGCGAGAAGAGTGTCAGATAGGCGTTGTAATAGAGGGGCCCCGAACCTTTCTTTCGCAGCTCGATATCGTGCTTGCCGGTGGTCACGGCGTCGCCTTGCAGGACGAACTTGTTGTCGAAAGTGAAGAGGTCCTCGGACGCGATCTTCACTTCCTTCTGTTTCTTGCCGTCGAGCCAGACTTCCACGGAGAGATCGGGCTTGTCCTCGCCGCTGGTCTTGAGGAATTCGGCCATCGCTTCGATCGCCAGCGCCGTGTCGCGGGTCGAGTTCCAGTAGCTGGCGTGCTTGCGGTTGTTGAGCAAATACTTGACGAGCTTCGGGGCGACGGCGCCTTTCGGATCGGTGCGCGAGAGGAGCTTGAGATAATAGGCGTCGGCCTCGATCTCGCTGCCATACCAAGCCCACCACCAGTTGTCTTCCGGCAGCTTGAGATAAGCAGTCTGGTTCTCGTTGTCCTCGACCAGGAACTGCTCGATGTTCTTGAGCACCATCGCGAGCTTTTCTTTTTGATTTTGTTTCTCGAGCGCGAGGCCCAGGAGCGCCTTGCCATAGACGGCAAGCTGCGTGCGATCGCGATAGAGGAACTCGCGCATCTCGACGTTGTTCACTCCGCCATCCACCAGCACCATGTAGACGAAAGCGTCGAGATTGTCGGCCGCCGTCTTGTATGGCTCCTTTGGCTTTGGTTTCACCAGCGCGTTTTTCAACAATTCGATCTGCTGCTCTTGATAGTGCTTAAGCCACTCGATCCCGCGCTCGATCGTGCCGGGCACGAGGGCCACGTCGTTCAGCTTGGCCACTTGCAGTCCGTGGACGACAACCGCCGTGGTATGCGGCCAAGATTGCTCTCCGAATCCGGAGAACCAGCCCCAACCACCGTCGGCAAGTTGCATCTGCGTGAGCTTTTGCGCGCCGTCATGCGCCATGCGGCCCACTTCCTCACTGTCGAAAACCGGATTGCGGTCGAACCGCTTCCAGCCGGCGGCGCGGGCTTTGTCGTCGCCGATTTCCTGAGCGTTAAGGTTCGTGCGCTTCTGTTGGACCTTCTTGAGGTCCAGCCCCATGCGGATCAACACATGTTGCGTGACGACGGTGGGGAGGAAGCGGTTCAGCGTCTGCTCGGTGCAGCCGTAGGGGTAATCGACGAGGTACGGCAAGGCATCGATGAGCGCCCCGGCGAGCGTCGGCGAGTAGCGCACTTCCAGCACCGATTCGCTCCGCCGGCGCTGGGCGGGAACATTGATCGTGATGTGCCCCGATTCATCTTTCGGCCGCAGGGCGCCGGAGAAGGAATCCATCTTGAGCATGCCGTGAACGTAGACGGGGAACTTCTGCTCGACGGCATCGGATTCCTCATCGGTGAGCGCCTTCATGCGGATCGTTGTCTCGCCTTCGCGGACCACTTTGACGCGCCAATCCACCCGGCTCTCTTCCCCGGCGGGAACTTCGATCTCCTTGACGCCGTCGGTCTCGGCACTGAGTTCCTTGCCGGGCAGTTCCAAAGCGACTTGGACTTTCTTCTTGGTCTTGAGATAGTTATGCACATTGGCCGAGAGGACCACTTCATCCTTCTCGACAAAGAACCGCGGGCCTTGCAGGCGGACGATCAAGTCCTTGCGCGTCACCACCTCGGCTTCGCCTTGGCCGACTTTCGTGCCATGCCCCATGCCCCAGACCTTCACTTTCCAGGTGGTGAGATTCTCCGGCATGTCGAGGCTCACTTCCGCCTCGCCGTTTTCATTGGTCGCCAATGACCCGACCCAGAGCGCCGTATCGGCGAAATTGGTGCGGATCGTGGGCTGCACGAGCGGCGGAGCGGCCGCGCCATTGTCAGCTCTCCCCTCAGCGCTCGCCGGCGCATGGGCCATTCCAGCAGCCAGCGACAGACTTGCGGGGGCTGGAAATGCGGCACCGGCGGGCGCCTCTTTGGCCAAACGTGACTCAGCGAACCGGCTGCCCAATCCCGATGCGCCGCTCGCGTCCATCGACAGTCGGTCATTTTCCGCTTCTTCAACGCCCGTCTCGCCAAACACACCCAGATTCTGCATCCAGGCTTGATCCGGCCGAACCAGACTTGCAAAACTTCGGAACAGGCTCGATTCGGTCGTCGGCGTGTGGTTGCGGCGCCATTTCCAGAAGAAGGACTTGATTTCCTCGACGTTCGAGCCGCCCGAGATGTATTCGACGGCCATGTCGTAGATCGCCACCACGGTCGAGCCGACAAATGGCTTGCCGGCGATGTCGGTCAGCTTGATGGCTATGCTTGCCTTTTGCCCCGGCTTATACTCGTTGCGCGACGGCTGCACCGCCACATTCAGCACCCGCTTCTCCGGCGGGACAACGATCTCGCGGGTTTCCGAATAGAGCTTTCCGCCGGAGATCGTGAGCGCCTCGACGAAGAAATTCGGCATGTCTTTCTGAACGACGGCGATTTCTTGGACGAGCGATTTGCCTTTCAGCCGGTGCAGAGTGGTTTCTTTCTCCAGATAGACGCCGTTGGCCGGGCGGACGAAGAGTAGCACGGTGCCGCCCGAGCGATTGGTGTTCACCATCAGATTGACGGATTGCCCTGGGGCATATTCGCGCTTGTCGGCGATAAGTTCGAGATTGTTGAACTGAAAGTCGGCCCCGTCGAAGCCATCGCCCATGATCGTGAAGAGATAGCCCCCTTCGATCGAATGCTTCTTGGCATCGGTGACATTGTAGGAGAGCCGATATTGCCCCGGCTCGGAAGCCTTCACCTGCATCTTGGCCTGTCCCGCGGCGTCGGTCGGTAGGTCCCACTCGCGCACGGAGGCTTCGACCGGCTTGTTGTCCTTGTAGCTGATCTTGAGCAGCTTGAGTTTTCCTTCGCCTTGCACCGGCTTGCCGTCGACCGTCTGAGCGAAGAAATCACCTCGAACCACGTCGTCAACTCGATAGTAGCCCCGATCGACCCAGGCGAACACCTTAAACGGCTTTCGGGCGACTAACACTTTGCCGACGCCGACAATCGTTCGCCGCGACTCGTCGACCACTTCCGCGGTGATCTCGTATTGATGATCTTCGTCGGGATGGATCAGCTTGGCGACGGCGGTGTCGATCTCGACCGGCACGGCGCCGTCCGCGCCGATATCGACCTGTCGATCGGCGACGACCTCCGGCGGATCCTGGCCCTGATTCCACCACCATGGGATTGGCCGGCGGCAGCCCCAATCCAGCCAGCCGGGATACCAGGGATCGTCGTAAGAAAACCACCAATATCCGGGGCCGTAGAGCCAATCCCATTCGCCCGTCGGATACCATTGCTGCGAGTAGTTGGTTCGCAGCACCTTGTAGTGCACCTTGGCCTTGGTGACCGGAGAGCCGAAGTAATACTTCGCCTTCACCTTGGCGGTGATCTTCTCGCCGAGCATGACGGGCTCGGTGGGCGCATCGACGGTCACTTCGTACTCGGGCTTCTTATATTCCTCGACGCGGAAGCTGCCGCCGGCGCTAAAGTTGACGACCGACAATTGATAGGTGCCGAGCTTGGCGTCGGCCGGAAGCGGAAATTCCCCTTCCAGCCCACCGTAAGCGTCAGTCGTGAAGACCTTCGACAGGGCCTTCTGTCCCAGCGGATCGTGGATCTCGACGGTGAAATGCTGATTGGCGAAGTCGGAGACGTCTGGTTCGTCGTATTTTGCGTGCCGAATCCAGAATTTGAACTTCACCTTTTGCTCGGGGCGATAGACGGGCCGATCCGTGATCGAAAAAACTCTTGTTTCATTGTATTCGGCGTCGAAATAGGTCGGATACCAGACGCTCGTGTAGCCTAGGTAAGCGAAGCGGCCGGAGGGAGTGGTCGCGGTGACCATCCACTGAAATTGGTTGTCGTCCTGCTTCGGGTGCCCGATGAATTCACCGTTAGCATCCGTGAATTCGGCGAAGGAGCTGATCTCGAGATTGAATTGGTTCTTGTCGCGGACCTGCGCCTGGCGGAAGCCGAAGAATTCGAGATTCGCTTTGGGAATCGGCTCGCCAGTGATCGCATCGGCAACGAAGTAGAACATTCCCTTGTCGAGCGGCTTCTTCACAATGACTGTGTCTTCCAGCCAGATGATGATGTGGCTCGTGTTTCCGTCCGCCATTTTTGCGGTGAGCAGATAGGCCCCGGCTTTTTGCAGTGGCGTGCTTACGGTGACGCGCCGATCGAAGTGATCCGCGAGCGGCTTCAATTCCAGGTCCCAATCAGCGACTTTGGCGCCCAGATACTGCTGCTGATTTTCGGTGACGAGCCGATAGCCGACGTCGCCAATGTTGGTCTTTTGCCAGTCGAGTTGATTGGGGCGAGTCTTGAGATAGGCCTTCACATCAGCCAGCAGCTCGGCGACCTTGATCTCGTGGGCTTCGAAGCTGACTTTGCTGCCGTTTCGATAGCGAAATTCGACGGTCGCTCCCTTGCCCGCCGGCTGCGACATGATCGGCTCGAAGCGGCCCCAATTGCCGACGATCTGATCGAGCCGTTGTTGGCGATAGTTGCGATCGCCGGGGCCGTATTGCTTGATCGCGCGCCGCCAGTAATCTGCCGCTTTGGGATATTGCCGGCGGTTTTCATAGATTTGGGACAATTGCTCGAGCGCCTGCGCACCATAGCCCGATTGAGGTTCGGCGGCGATCTGCTCGAAGATATTGATGAAGTCGAATTCGGCCGGGAGCTTGAAGCGCTTGATCCCGATCGCCAGCCGGGCGATCGTTTCGCCGTCGGCCAGCGTTTGCAGGGCGTACGTCCCACTTCCATTCTTTTTCGAGTCGTCGGCTTCGTCTTGTCGGGCGAAGAAGCGGCCATAGTAGGCCATCGTTTGCACGCCGAACTGATTCTGCAGAAAATCGGCAAGCTGCCAACGGGATTCGTTCTTTCGGCTCGGAGCTAACTCTGTCGCTTGCTCCAATGCCCAACGCCAGAGTTCGCCGTCGCTGACCGCTTTGTCGAATGACTTGGGAACGCGATAAAAGATGGGATTGCCATCGACGCCAACCGGCGCGCCCTCTGGCGTGTGTCCGTAATACCAGCCTTCGACGAAATCCGGAAGTTGACTCAGATCGGTAAGGTTCTGAAGCCGCCAGGCCTCGTCATAGCCGCGATTGCCCAAAAGCAAGCGAGCAAAATCGAAGTAAAATCCGGCGATGTCATTTTTCACGGAATCGGCCGCCGCGAGGTGCATGGCCTGCACCATGAGTTGCAAGGCCCGAACTCGATCGCGCTCGAAGGAGTTGACCGCCTGCCCGCCACCGCGATGCTGGCCCCGATAGAATTTGCCGGCGACAAGGAAGCCGTAGTTGTCGTACGAGAGGTAGGTCTCGGCGGCTCTCCACAGCAGCCGCCAGTTTCTTAAGTGAGCGCGGATAACCGCCTCTCGG
>DASZFO010000309.1 GCA_035939775.1 Pirellulales bacterium
AGGTCCAACTCCAATGCTTCGATCTGCTTAGCCATCGCACTGCCCTCAATTGAGAATAACGTTTCGGGGGCACCCCCCTTCTGCAACACTCCTTCCAACAGAGCAGATTTTCCACCAACAATCGAGACGCTCACCCGTCCAAGTCCCAAATCAAATTCGGCGGCAATTGGCATCCTTTCGGTCCACATTTCGATGATAACCGATCGCCTACTTATTTTCATTATCCGTTCGGGTGGAATCTGTTTGACAGCCGGTTTCCCGGCTCGCTAGATTATAGGGAGCAAGGTCGGCGGTCCTGGCTGATTCTTGGTCGACCCGTTCGTGGTTGCCAGGATGCAATGCGCCGACTGCTGGAACCGGGACGAGGACCATTCGCATGGCGAAGAGCAATGCTATTTGGGGTATCGACATTGGGCAGTGCGCGCTGAAAGCCCTGCGCTGTGTGCCGGGGGACGAGCCGGGCAAGATCACCGCCGATGCCTTCGATTTCATCGAGTATCCCAAGATCTTGAGCCAGCCCGAGGCGGACCCGGTCGAGTTGGTGCGCGACGCCATCGCCCAGTTTCTTTCGCGCAACCAAGTGACGGAAGACCGGGTAGCGATCTCCGTGCCCGGCCAATCGGGCCTGGCGCGGTTCATCAAGCTGCCGCCGGTCGATACGAAGAAAATTCCGGACATCGTGCGCTACGAGGCGCGGCAACAAATCCCGTTCGCGCTCGAAGATGTGGTCTTCGATTGGCAGCAGATGGCCGGCGGCACCGAGGAGGATGGTTTTTCGCTGGAGACAGAAGTCGGCTTGTTCGCGATGAAGCGCGAGCAAGTGTTCCGCGCGCTGCGGCCGTTCACCGACGCGAATGTCGAGGTGGACATTATCCAGCTCACGCCGCTGGCGCTTTACAACTTTGTCGTGTTCGACCAAATGCAGGACCTTCCGGCGGTCGAAGATTTCGACGCCAAGGATCCGCCTCCCTCGACGATCGTCGTTTCGCTGGGCACCGATACGACCGACCTGGTGGTGACCAACGGCTACCGCGTCTGGCAACGCAACATCCCCCTTGGCGGGAATCATTTCACGAAGGCCCTGACTAAAGAACTCAAGCTGACGTTCGCCAAAGCGGAGCATCTGAAGCGCAACGCGCTCAAGGCCGAGGACCCCAAGGCGGTGTTCCTTGCGATGCGCCCCGTGTTCAACGACTTGGTGACCGAGGTGCAGCGCTCGATCAGCTTCTTCCAGAGCGTCGATCGCACCGCCAAGATCGGCCGCGTGATTCCGCTGGGCAACGCGATGAAGTTGCGCGGGCTGCAGAAGTACCTGGGCCAAAGCCTGGGATATGAAGTGGTCGAGTTGAAGGAGTATCGCGGTCTCGCGGGAGCGGGAGTCGTCGCCACTCCGGCGTTTAAGGACAATCTCTTGTCGTTCGGGGTTTGTTACGGTCTGGCCCTGCAAGGGCTCAAGCAAGCTCAGCTCGCCACGAATCTCATTCCGCCGGAGATCATCAAGGACCGCTTGATCCGAGCCAAGAAGCCCTGGGCCGTGGCGACCGTCGCGGCGCTCTTGTTGGGTTGCACGGCGGGTTTCTTCGGCGTCTGGCGCTCGTACAATTCGGTCCGCGCGGATCAGGCGATGAAAGAGGCAATGGACAGGGCCGAGTCCGAGACAAAACGAGCCAACGAACTCAAGTCGGGCTACGACGACGCGACGACGCAGTTCAATTCAGTCAAGGAAATTGCGAACCGGCTCAACAGCATCAATGAGCGGCGCTTGCTCTGGCCGGAAGTGCTCAAGGCAATCGGCGACTGCGTTCCCCAGGATCCGCCGGATTTCAAGCTGGTGGCCGACAACCCGCAGAATAAGAAGATCGAAGATCTCTTAGCGGAACTTGCCGTCAAGGTCCATTCGAGCAAGCGAATATACATCGATTCGCTGGAATGCCAACACGAGTCGAATTTGCACGATTGGTTCGCGGGAGTGCAGCCGAAGTGGACGGCACAGCAATCAGAGGTCTCGGCAGCGGTAGAGAAAAGTGCGACTGCGCCGGCCCCGGACAATACCGGACAGAGCCCTAATTCCACGGATGCTACCTCAAGCAGCATCGGACCGAGCGGCGAGGGATGGATTATTGAGATCGTCGGTCACCATTATCACAATCAGTCGTCACCTATCGGCGCTAAATACGTCGTTGAGACGCTAATCAAGAATCTGGAGACCAAAGAAATATCCCTACCCTCGTTCAACGGCAAGCCACCCGGCAAGGTGCTTATTAAGGATCTGGGGATCGGCTATCCGGTCCTTTTGACCGGCGGAAACCCCGAACCAGACGAGATTCCGTTGCCTGGGTATGGCGGCGAAGGCGGGAATCCGCGCCGCGGTAGTGGGGATGAAGGTCAGCCGATTGTCAAAGCTTTCCGGTTTGATTTCACGGTTGATCTTTGCTGGAAGGAAACGCCGTTGAGCGCGCGTCTTGAGACGGCAAAACCACCCACGACGGATAAACCGGCGACCGCCTCTGCCGGTCCCGGGCAACGAAACCCATTGTGAGATCGTTCAGCCGCCAAATCCCCGGCGCAGTCCCGACTCCCTAGCCCATTTCCCTCCCATGGATCAACTCAGATCATTTCTCGACTTCGTCAAGAAGCAGCACTTCTGGATTCTCTGCGGCCTGGCGATCCTTGTCGGAGTGGGGATCTTCCTTGGCGCCAAAAGTAAGCTATTGAAGGTCTACGACGAGCAAAAGTCGAGAATCAAGAGCCTCTCGGACGGCTTGACTCCGCTCACGGGCGGCTCCGCGAATCCTAACCGGAATTGGATCGACCTAGTCAGCGCAAAGACTAAAGAATCTCGCGAGAAAGCCTATGCTGCCTGGGATCAGCATTTTCAGCAGCAGAAGCAAGGAGTCTTTGTTTGGCCGCAGGGTTTGGGACCGGACTTCATCAAGGATTTTGAGGGGGAGCCGGGCAAGATTTCGACCTCGAAAATGGGAGATTATGGCCCGCTGTATCAAACCTATATCATTTCCACGATCTTGCCGGGGATGGCGAAGATTGTTGATGCCAAGTGGGAAGCACTTGAGGAAAGCGCTGCGGAAAGTGGCCGTTCTGGGGTTCGCCAGCGCGGCGCGGCTCCGTTAGCGGAGGGCGCGACCGAGGCCGATCAGCACGACTACAAGGTGATTTGGGACTCGGTCGATCAAACCCACATGAAGGACAACTATTCTTGGTCCGACCCGCCGACCGAGGCACAGGTGCGATGCGCCCAAGAGGAAATGTGGGTTTTGGAAGCGCTCTTCAAGTCGATTCAACGGACAAACTCAGGCGCCAAGGGCTCATTTGACGCCGTCGTTCGGAAGATCGACGCGGTGAAGGTCGCTTATGACGCCACCAATCGCTACCCGCTTGGCGAAGGAGAAGGCCGCATTCAGGTAACTCGCGCGCCAACCGCGCCAGACGCTACTTCCAGCCTGGGCGGACCAGACGCCGGGGCGGCGTCGCCCAATTGGGAGCCGCATCGCCCTTACTCGAAGCAAGGGGGCGCGGATTCCGGCCGCGACTTTTCGTCGCCGCGCAGCGGAGGGAGACCGGGGCGTAGTGGCGGGCGCGGAGGGCGAGACATCGCCCCGCCGCCGATCCAGGAAGCTGCCCCGACAGACGCCGCTGCCGGCCCCGTCGATCCGCTCAACAACGGTCGCTACGTCAACGCCAAGGGACGACCGCTGACTGCGGCTGACTTGCAAAGCCCGGCTCTTCCGCCCGAATACCGATTGATGGCGTTCAAATTGCGACTCGTGGTGGATGAGTCGCAATTACAGCGGGTGGTTGAGGAGTTGGCGAATTCCACCCTGCCGCTCGAGGTTCGCGAGGTGCGAATCAACGTCGCCGCCGACGTCACGGAACCTGGTGCCCAAAGGGGCCGTGGCAGTCGGCAAACGAACTCATTGGCGTCGGCGGCCGGCGGAGCGACGCACAATGCGACTCTGGATATCCGAGGGGTCGCCTACCTAATCAATGCGCCCGATCGGGCCAAGCTGGGGTTGCCCGCGACGGTTGAATCGCCCGCGGGGAGCGTGCCTCCGGCGACCGGCAACTCGACGACGCAAACTCCGCCGGTGACCGCGCCGACCGGTGTAGCGGCCACGACTGGCGCGACCCTGCCTGCTCCCGCCCCAGCCGCGCCGGCACCCGCGGCGGCCGCCCCGCAGACGAATGGAGCCGCTGACTCGACGCCACCGAGCAAGTGAGGCTGCTTGGGGACGACGTTCGTGTGGCGTAGGCCAATCGACATTTTTTTCCGACCGGAACCGGGAAATTGAAGGAGGTGGAAGATGAGGGCCAAGCTGAAATTCGACACTGCGATCATCAAGGACTTCTTCAAGGAGCACGGGGAGAAATTCGTGTTCGCCTTTGGAGTTCTTGTCATGCTCTATTTCGTCTATTTCATCTTCAAACAGGAGACCCTGCCTGCGGATCTTCAAGCGTCGGCACTGAAGTCCAAGAGTGATCAGGCCCAAATAAACGTTGATGGCTCGCAGCCTCCGGGCGAAGTCAGCGGCCTGAAGCCGATCGAGGTTCCTGGTAAAGTTACGGCAATTCAGCCGGAAGGATACGACTCTCCGCCGTTCGTCCGGCCCGTGGGAGTCTTTGACGACGAGAAAAAGCGGACCGATCCGAATCTTTTGCCGGTGATCGGGCTGCAAGCGACCGGCGGGCGCGGCGCGATCGCATTGGTGGGCAGTGGTCCCGGCGGCGGTGGAATCGGCGCTGGCGCGGCCATGGCCCCCGCGGTCCCGGCGACACGGGGTCCGGCAGTGGAACCGCCGCGCCCATTGGCACGAGAGCCTGCGCCCGGTGCCGGTGGTCTTCTTGGCGGCCGGACAACCCCAGCAGGGCGACAGCCGGCAACGAGAGGTGGCGCGACCCCACCGCCTGCGGTGCGCGGCGGGGCGGCGGCTCCCGGCTCCGTCCCAGGCGCGGCGGCAGCGGCCGACGAACCGGTAAACAAGCCGATTCCGCCAGGATTTGAGTTGCCCGGCTTTCCGGGCAACGGCAACGCGGAGGCTCGCTATTTCGTGATCGTCACGGGCGCGATCCCGATCGAGCAGCAGGAGAAGGAATACGCGATGCGCTTCGCCCACGCTCAGCACGCGACGGAAGATCCGAACAAAGGTGGCCGCGGTGGTCCGGCGGGCCGCGATTCCGCGGCGGATCACGACACGCCGCGCTACGTCTGGTGGGTACTCGAGCGAACCGATTTGACCAACAAAGGTGATCCGACGGTCATCGGGTTTGGCCAGTTGGAGCAAATCAAGGCGGACATCAAGAATGGTGCGGATGGAAATCTGGCGAAGAAAGCCTGCAAAGGCGCGGCGGACTACAACAAAATTCTGGAAGGATACCTGGCATGGCAGGGAAGCGGCGGCGAGGTGGTTCCGGAGGATTACAAGAGCGATCTCTGGCTCACCTGGCCCTTGCCGCCAATTTTGCTCCGCGACTGGGGCCGTGAGGCCACCAATCCGAAAATCCCGCTGGTCGCGGCACAACCACAAGACGACGCGGCGCCCGCTGCGGCGGTTCCCGACGCGACTCCTGCTGCCAAGCCCGCGGACGACCTGTTCGGCAAGGATTCCGGCGCCGCGCTGGCAGCGGGCGGCCAAGCCCCATCGCAGCCCATGCAAAACCGCATCGATCCTTACGCGCGTCGCGGCGCGGTAGGCCGCGATCCTTATTCCCGTGGTGGCGTTCCCGATCGCTCCGGCAGAGGCGGCAATCCGCGCTGGATTGCCCCCGCGAACGGCCGCGATATGGCCGCGAATCCCGCGAACGCCGCGGTGGCGGTTCCCTATAAACTGTTCCGCTTCGTCGATTTCGACGTCGAACCGGGGCACTCATATCAATATCGCGTTCAGCTTGTGCTGCAGAATCCGAACTTCGGAATGCCTCCTGAAGTGCTCATGAAGCCCGAACCCAAGCCCGAGCCGTACCGTGCGACGGACTGGAGCGAACCCTCTCTCCCGGCGACGGTGCCGCTCGATGCAAAGGTCGTCGGCGAGGGGGTCGATCGTCCAAGGCGCGGCGACGTCAAGGGAAAGACCGGCATCTTGGTCTGGGACACGAAGGACGCGGTCGAGTTGCTCGCTAAGGTCGATCTGGATTTGGGCGCGGTGGCCAATTTCATGAAGAAAAAGGTGGACGACGTCGTCGATCCGACAGCGCAGAATCGGCACGATTTCGTTGCCGATTTCAAGGCCGACGCGGCACTGATCGACACGCGCGGCGGGGACGAAAAGGCCGCGGAGAGCGGCGAGCCGGCAGAGTTGCTGTTTCTCGTCGCCGGCAAGGATGGCAAGCCCGACCAATTGGTCGTCGTCACTCCGGCGTCCGACAAACATACCATCGCGGATTGGGAAAAGACGCACAAAGTGCCGGCGGATTTGGACGCCGCCGCCGAAGCGACGGCGCCCGCTGCCGGAAGTCGGGGTCGTTCCGCTCCGTCGAACCTCCTGAATCCCGGGCCCGGCCGAACCCCTGCCACCACAGCCACGCCGCGGGGCGGCCGATAGTGGCTGAGAGTCGTGGCCCGGAAGTTGCCGTGCCATTTTTGCCGTCCTGACTTGCTCACACCCTGCGTCTTGTAGCAGCTTGACGGATTGGCGAGCGATGGGGCGGAGCGTTTTTGAGAAATTCGCTCAATTCCCGGCAAGTGGTCTTGACCAGTCGAAGCCTTGCCGGTATCTATCCCACCCTCTTCTGCCAGTTCCCGACGGAACTCAGGGACGATTGTCGTGTTTGGCTTCGCGGACGGACCGCCGTCGAGCGAAGCGGTGACGAACGGATGTCGTGGCCGCCATTCTCATCTGGCCGCGCCATCGGATTCGCGCCGCGGCGCTTTGCAAAGCCAACGGACCGATTCCGTCGGGGCAAGAATCCAATCCGCGGGAACGCTGCGCTTCTCAAAAGGAGAACCGGGTTGAATACCTCGTCATCACGGCTCGTCGGCACGTTGACCCTCATCCTGGGCCTCGCGCCCGCAATTGCCAGGGCCATGCCTCAAGCGGGCTCGGTGCAAGTCTGGATTTTCGCCGCGGCCGTCGGCGATGACGGCCAATCCGATCTCGCGCAGGCCGATGATCTGCTCCGCCAGGCCCGCAAAGCGATGGCCGAGGGGCATCTGCAATTGGCCGACTCGTGCGTCTCTCGGGCCGAAGCGCTCAACCCGAAATATAGCATTTTCCACATCGGCGACACCCCTACCAAATGCCGACAGGATTTGAACAAGCGGCTCGGGATCCGGACTGCGCCCGGCGATCATTCGCCCGCTAGCGCCGCCGCGCCAACTGACAAGTCGTCCGAAAATACGCCCAAGGATCCCTTTCTGACTCGTCACGACGCCGATTCCTCGGCCGAGACCACTTCGGCGGCCGGCACGAACGATCGCGTCCCGATGCGTTTGCCTCCGGTCGATTCTCTCGCTACCACCCCAGCGCCTTGGAACTCGCAAACTGCGGGCAACTATCCCTCGACCGGTGCCCCGCCGCTGAGGCTCGCTCCCCATGCGGCTGCGCCCACGACTCCGAAGGCTCAAAGCGACACACTCTTGCTCGGTGCCCGCAAGGCGCTGGCGGTTGGCGACGTGCAGCGCGCCATCTCGCTGACTGAGCAAGCCAAACGGCTGCAAGTCAACTACGGGGCGACGGACGACAGCCCGGCTCGAGTTGAAACGCTGGTGCGCAAGTGCTCCGATCTCGCCTCGCCGAGCAATCGCGTCGATTCCGACGCTTACCGTCATCAATACGCCGGCCTGTTGATGGAAGAATCCGAAGGGCTGCTGCGCTGGCGCGAGTTCGACGAAGCCGAGCGACTCGCGATGGAGGCCAAGAAATTGCCGGTCCAATACAACCCGATCGAAACCCGCCCCGATTCCTTGCTCGAGCGGATCGCCAGCGATCGTCGTCAAGGAGGGCCATCGAGAGGCCCAGACGAAAGCCGCCTTGACGTAGCAACCGTCGGCGCCGCGGCGAGCAATTCGCTCGTCGGCAGGGCCGGCCCATCGACTGCAAACAAACGGCAAGCCCAGGATATGACTCGACAGGCCCGCGCGGCCTTGGCGCAGGGTGACGTCGCCCGAGCCGAGCAACTTGCCCGCCAGGCGGATGGCCTCGCCCCGGACACAGCGTTTTCAGGACAGGAAGATCGCCCCTCGCTGCTATTGCTCGATATTCAGCGCGCTCGACTGCATGGGGATTCGAGCGTCACAACCGCCGGAGGTGAATTCGCTGTCGACGCGGCCGGCCGGCATTACGCCAACCAGTCGATTTACGACCCAAACAACGATCCGACCCACGTTGTCACCGCCGGCACCGAAGAGCCAATCGTGCGGCCGCTGCCGTTGCCGCCGACAAGTGGAGACGTGCGGGATCCGGCGGCAGTCGATTCCTCGGGCGACAGCGCTCCGCCGGCCGTACAAGCGTTTCGACAGGGCGAGAAGGCGCTGGCCGATGGCAATCGCGATGAAGCCCTGCGGCTCTTCCGCCAGGCTTACGCCAACCCGGAGCAACTTGATCCAGGCACTCGCCAACGGCTCCAGGATCATCTGCAAATGATGAGCCCCGCGCAGCCGCCGCGCGGCTCGGGAGACGGTCTGCTCGATGCGGCCGCCGCTCGGCAGCAGTTGCTCGTTCGCCAAGTCTCCGCCGATGTTTCGCGGCTGCAAGAGACCGCGCGCAAGATGCAGGCCAAGGAGCCGAAAAAGGCCCTGGAGGTCTTGCAAAAGGCCCGAGCGATGGTCGAGGCGACGGCCGATCTGGACTCGCAGGCCCGGCAGCAGCTTCTCCGTCGGGTGGACGAAAGCATTCGCGACATGCAGCAATACATCCAAGCGAATCTTGCTCAGATCGAGCTGGATGAAAAGAACCGCGCGGTACACGAGGAAGTCGATCAGCACCGCAAGATGAAGCTCGAGATCAGCGAGAAGCTCGCCGGCATGGTCGATGACTACAACAAGCTCGTCGAAGAGCGCCGTTATCCCGAGGCGGAGATCGTCGCCAAGCGGGCCGCCGAAATGGATCCCGACAACCCGGTCGTGATCCAAATGGTCACCGTGAGCAAGGCCTTGCGCCGGCAGGCGACCGATCTTTCAATCAAGGATGAGAAAGAAGAAGCGGTCGTCAAGGCCTTTGAAGACGTCGATCGAGCGGGAGTGCCCTTTAACGATGATATCCGCTTCATAAACAAGCCCGACTGGGAACGCCTCACCAAGACGCGCATGCAGTTGGCCGATGACAAACAGCGCCGCAGCGCCGGCGATTTGGAAATCGAGCAGAAGCTGACCACCCCCGTATCGCTCAAGTTCCATCAGGCGGCGTTGGGCGAGGTCCTCGCCTATCTGCAAAAGGTCACTCAGGTCAATATGCACATCGATCAGCAGGGGTTGCAGGCGGAGGGCGTGACCACGGATCAGCCAATATCGATCGATTTGACGCGCGACATCCAGCTTAAAAGCGCCTTGGCGTTGATCCTTGAGCCGCTCCACTTGAGCTACGTCATCAAGAACGAGGTGCTCGATATCACCAGCGAGGACAAGCGTCACGGCCAGGTGATTACCAAGAGTTATCCAGTGGCCGACCTGGTGATCCCGATTCCGAATTTCGGCCCGAACGGCCGCGAAGGGATCAACGGAGCGCTGTGGGAAGCGTACAATCGCCTAGGTTGGGGCGAAGGAAATAACGGCGCTTTCGCCGGGGCGCCCCCGGTAATGGCGGTGGCCAGCGACACCGGCGCGAAGACGAACGCGATGCTCAATCCGGCCGTGGCCGCGCAAATGCGCACGCTCGGCATCCCCGGCACCGGGCAAATCCAGACCGGTCAACCGCAGCCGAACCAATTCGGCCCCGGCGGACTCAAGGGAGGCAACCAGGCCGATTTCGATTCGCTGATCGAGCTGATTACCTCGACTATCTCCCCAACGAGCTGGACCGACTCCGGCGGCACGGGTTCGATTGCTCCCTTCGAGACGAACCTCACGCTCGTCGTCAGCCAAACCCAGGAGGTCCACGAGCAGATTGCCGACCTGTTGCAGCAATTGCGCCGCCTGCAAGATTTGCAGGTGACGATCGAAGTGCGATTCATCACGCTCAGCGACAACTTCTTCGAGCAAATCGGCGTGAACTTCAACTTCAATATTCCGAGTTCGACCAGCGGCGTCAGCTCGATCGGCAGCAAGCACATCCCCAGCCAGGTCGTCGGTTACGGCGACACGGCGGGCAATCCCACGGCGCCGCAGGCGATCGGGTTCGGGCAGAATCCGGCTCTCCCGATTCAATTCAACAACGGAAGCACATTCCCGGTCGCTCCGCCGGATCTCGCGTCGTTCTCGAACACTACGCCGGGAACGTTCGGGTTTGCGATCCTAAGCGACATCGAGGCCTTCTTCCTTGTCCAGGCTTTGCAGGGCGATGATCGAACGAACGTTTTGCAGGCGCCCAAAGTCACGCTGTTCAATGGCCAGCAGGCGTTTGTTTCCGACACCTCGCAACGGCCGTTCGTGACGAGCGTGATCCCCGTCGTCGGCGATTTCGCGGCGGCTCAGCAGCCGGTGATCACGGTGCTGTCCGAGGGAACGTCGCTTACCGTTCAGGCAGTGGTCTCGCCCGATCGGCGGTTCGTCCGCTTGACGGTCGTGCCATTCTTCAGCCAGATCGGAGACGTTCAAGAATTTACATTCACCGGGTCGAAGACGACCACCACCAACAGCGCCAACTCGACCGGCGGCACGGACAACACCACGAGCAACTCGGCGGGATCGACCGTGACCACCGAAGGTACGACGGTCCAATTGCCGACGTTCAATTTCGTCTCGGTGACGACGACCGTCAGCGTGCCGGACGGCGGCACCGTTCTTTTAGGCGGCATCAAGCGGTTGACCGAGGGGCGGAGCGAACGCGGGGTTCCCGTGCTCAGCAAAATTCCCTATCTCAGTCGGCTCTTCAAGAATGTCGGGATTGACCGGCGGACGCAGAGCCTGATGATGATGGTCACGCCGCGGATCATCATCCAAGAAGAGGAAGAGCAGAAGCTCCTCGGCGGGACGCCTCCGTAGTCGCCGGCTTGTTCTCAGACGAGCCCCTGTATAACCTATCGATGCGTTGCCGCCGCGGCTGTCTTCCCCAGCCGACGGCGGCTTTGCTTTGGCCAGCGGTTCGGCGAGAATAGCGTTGGGATCGGCAGTCGCGAGCAAGGAGCATATCGTGGGAACTCGCGGTTGGTTCGTAGTTGGCGCGCTGATGGCGGGATTGGCCGTTGCCGTGAGCGCCTATGGAGCGCATGGAATCAAGCCGAAGGTGGACAAGGGACAGATCGATGCTCAACGGCTTGAGGATTTCGAGATCGCGGCGCGCAATCACATGATTCATGCAATCGCTCTGGTGCTGGCGGGACTTGTGGGGCGAGTCGGGAATTCGACTTGGTCAATCCATGTCGCCGGCGCGGCATTTCTCTTGGGAATTCTATTGTTTTGTGGTGGATTGTATGGCTACGCGCTGTCCGACAACCGGGACTATCTCAGCGCCGCGCCGGCCGGCGGGATTTCGTTCATGGTCGGCTGGGCAGCGCTGGCGGTCGCCGGTTGGAAATCGTTCGCGGCGCGTCAAGTGTCGTCATAACGCCCCGCGTGATGGGCACTCCTCTCGCGGAACGAGAGGAACCGGCCGGGTCAGCGGCGCACCGCATCGCGCAACAGCCACCAGGCAATTCTCGGGTTGCGCTTCATTTGAGCGAGACAGTAAGGGAGATACGCCGCGCCGTAGGGCACATACGTGCGCACGGCGACGCCCAATTCCCGTGCCAGCTCAATCTGTCGGCGCGAGGGGAGCCCGTAGAGCAATTCCAGTGTCGTCGGAGTCTCGGCCATCAAGAGAATCTCGATTGCCCGCCGCGCCGTGGTTAGATCGTGGCTGGCGACCGCAACGCGCCGGGCCCGCCCGGCCAGGCGGCGGACCACTTCGAGATAGCCGGCTCGCGGATCGAGATCGGGCGCAGCCGGATCGGGCCACTGTCCCTTGACGACGCGGACCGCCAACCCCCGGTCGATGGCCCATTCGGCGTCGGCGGGGCTGCGCCGCCATCGACCCGGAAGCGTGCAACCAAAGTGATCGCCGTTCGGCAAAACGTCGGCGAGCGCGGCCCAGGTTCGATCCACCGTTTCCGGTCCCAGCGCGTCGAAATGCAATCCCACGCCGACTTCGGTCGCCCGGTCTGCCAGGTTGGCGAGCATCTCGCGCGAATAATCGAGCGACGGCAGTTTGATTGAGATATAATCGCCGAATTGCGCCGCGGCGAGCCCTGCGATCCCATCTTGGTACGCCGCAAACACGGTGTTCGGATGGTCTCCCGGCGAATCCCAGAACCCGACCGTCGCCGACAGTCCTCGCTCGGCCAAACCGCGAACGACGGCCATCGCGTCGTCGAGCTTGTCGCCGGCAATATACGAGCGGGCCGCGATTCGCGCCAAAGCATGCAGCGGCCCCTTCGCCCGGCCACCAATCCACCGCGCAAATTCACGGACTCGATGCCGCTGACCGATCGCCGAGTAGCCAGAACCGTTCATGCGTCGTGCTCGGAGGGTTGGGTGGGCCGTTTCGCTCGCTTTCCCCACATCCGCCGGGCGCAAACTTCGAACGACTCAGCCAATAGCCCGAGCGCCCCGCGATGGTTAAATGGGTAGTACCGGAGCGAAACACATTGGCGCTCCTGATCTGTCCAGACCCGCGTCCACGGTTCGACCGTGCCCAGGAATTCGAGCGAAGTCAGTCCCTTTGCGGTGGCAAATCGCAAGCTCTCGGCCAGCAACAGATTTCCTGGCGAGCAATTGGCAAACGCCGGATCGAAACCGATTTTCAGGAGCCAAAGGGCGCCGTTATGTTCAGCGGCAATCTGCATTGCAGCGCATGCCTCACCGATCCGCAACAGGCCGATTCGCAGAATTCCGGTTTGGCTCGACCAGCGGGCGAACTCGCGAATGAACGTCCCGCGAATGGCGTCGCAGGCTAGCGCCGTTCCGGCAGCTCCTTTCCACGAGCGGGCCTCGACCGCAAATGCGAGGTCGAGCAGCTTGTCGATGTCATCGGGTCCAGGAACAAGAATCTCGGCCCGCACGTTCCCGATTTGTTCCGCGCGGCGAAAAGCGCGGCGATAATCCGAGCGGCGCCGCGAGCTGAGGTGACTTTCCGGCACGCCCCAAGTGCTATCGATTGGAATGAAAGGGCAACTCGCTTGCGGACGGACGACGACCAAGCCATGTCCGCGGGCCGCAAGCCTGAACAATTCGATCGTCGGCGATTCGGCCGGCATTCGGCCCAGCAATATGGGGCGGCCCAACCGAATCGCTCGCCGCACGACCGCGGCCAGCGAGTCGCGGTCGGCACAAGCGAAATCCGCCGGTTCGTTGAGCAGGCCCATTCCCACGATCTCCATCCGGTCGGCGAGCCAACTTCGGCAGCGAGCGAGCTGGGCGACCGCAGAGACCGCTCCGTCTCGCTCCGCCACCACCAGCGCCGGCCGCTGCCGGCCCTTCACGGACGCCGCAGCCGCCATCGCCCAGCCGTAAGTCTCCATCGGACTAGGCAAAAGTCCCCCGAGCGCTTCCCATTCCGATTGCAGTGCAGCGAGTCGCGAGCTTTCGTCAACGATTCGAGTTGAGATCCCGCCTGGCGGCGCGACCCAACTGGGCAAATCAAGAACGTCGGTTGACGTCATTGCTGAAGATCCGAAGATGCGGCGAAACTGATCCAGGGCGGTTGGGCAGTTCAATCTTACGTCACGCCGAACGAGCCGCCGGATGGTCTTTGCCGATTTCGCAGGCAGTGATAACCGGTCAAGAAAAAAATGAAGGGCCCTGTTGATCGACCCGCTGCTTGCCGGGAGCTTTTGCGGCCGGTATAGTGAAACGTCGCGCCCCGAGGGTGGCGCTGTCTTTATGCGCTTGATCGGACTGTTTGTGCCGCCGAGAAAAAAATCTGCATATCTCTCGACGGCGGTGTCGGCCATAACGATGCGTCATCCGGCCGAAAGTGTTTAACTTGTCCGGCGTTAGGTTCGAAGAATGCCTCCCACTGTCCTTGATATCCGCAATGCCGACGACGTGCGCGATGTCGTGCATCGGGCAGTTCAGGCCCTGGCCGAGGGAAAACTGGTGGCGTTTCCGACGGAAACCGTCTACGCCGTTGCGGCCAGCGCTCTCGACCCCGCCGCGACCGCCAGGCTGCTTGCGGCGAAGCGGCGCAAGGCCGGCCAGCAACCACTGACTCTCGCCGTGAAGAGCGCCGACGACGCCCTCGATTATGTGCCCCGTATGGGCGAGCTGGCCCAGCGTCTAGCGCGGCGTTGCTGGCCGGGACCGATCACGCTGGTCTGCCACGACGATCATCCAGAAAGCGCGCTCACGCAGCTTCCTCCGCCGGTGCGCGAGGCCGTTGTGCCGTCCGGAACAGTCGGGCTGCGCGTTCCTGGCCATCCCGTCTTTCTCGACGTGATGCGGATGCTTTCTGGGCCGATCGTGGTCTCCAGCGCAAACCGATCCGCCGCGGCGGATTCGCAGACAGCGGCTGACGTGGTGCGGGCGCTCGGAGACGACGTGCAGTTGGTGCTAGACGATGGGCAGAGCCGGTTCGGCGTGCCTTCGACCGTCGTCAAGGTCAATGGCAAAGAGATGGAGCTGTTGCGGGTCGGAGTTGTTTCGGAGCAGACGCTGCGGCGCTTGGCGAGCCTAGTGATTCTGTTCGTTTGCACGGGGAACACATGCCGCAGCCCGATGGCCGAAACGATCGCTCGCAAGCTGATCGCCGATAGGCTCGGCTGCCGCGTCGATCAATTGGAAGATCGGGGCGTGATCGTGCAATCGGCTGGGCTGTCGGCGATGTCCGGTGGTGGCGCGGCAACCGAAGCGATTGAAGCCCTTTCCGCGATGGGTCTGGATTTGGCCGCGCATGAAAGTCAGCCATTGACGGGCCAAATGGTCCGCTATGCCGATAAGGTTCTAACGATGACCCGGTCACATCGCCAGACGATCGTTTCGCAATGGCCGGACGCGGCCTCGCGGACCGAATTGCTCGCCGTCGATCAGACCGATATAGCTGATCCAATCGGCGGCCCTCCCGACGTATATCGGCGTTGCGCCGTGCAATTGCGGACGGAATTAGAAGCTCGCGTGGCCAAGCTGGATTTGTGACGCAGAAACGTGGTGCAAAATGCGAGTCGCCGTCGGCAGCGATCATCGTGGATTTGGCGTCAAGGCCAAGTTGGTCGAACTCGTCGTCAAGCTAGGGCACGAGGTCGAGGACGTTGGAAGTTACAGCGCCGATAGCGTCGACTATCCCGACGTCGCGGCAATCGTCGGTGAGAAAATCAGCGCGGGCCAGGTTGACCGGGGGATTCTGATCTGCGGCACGGGGATTGGCATGTGCATCGCCGCCAACAAGTTTTCCGGGGTGCGCGCGGCGCCCTGTCACGACGATCTGACGGCCGAACTGAGTCGCCGTCATAACGATCTCAATGTGCTCTGCCTATCGGCCGACATGCTCGGCGAAAAACTGATCGATCGGATGGTCGAAATCTGGCTCAACACGCCGTTCGAAGCGGGGCGCCACGCCCGGCGAATCGAGAAAATCGCCAATTTGGAAAAACCTGGCGGCTAGTAGCGCGCTAAGTCCTTGGCGACCGCCAGACCCAAAGCCTGAATTGTTTGTTGGGCCTTTTCGGTCATCATCCGCAGTTCGCTTGCCACGGCGATGAACTGCATCCCCTGAGCGGCGCGCTGCAAGGCCGCCTCCGGGCTCATCACGTGCATGCCCGTAGGAGTACCCGTCTTCTTTCCGGCGGCCACGACACGCTCGAGCATCCTTTCAAAAGCGGCATCGTCGGCTTCGCCGCCGTCCGGCGTGCGCATGTTGGCCCGCAAATCGACCGGGCCGACGAAGATCGCATCGACGCCCGGCAGCCCATAGATCGCCTCGGCATTGTCAACGCCGGTGGGGCTCTCCGTTTGCAGCACGACGAGAATCTCGTCGTTCGCTCGCCGGTGATATTCCCCCAAGCTTGCGCCGAAATTGAGCGAGTGCATCCCTCCGCCAACGCTCCGATTGCCGACCGGCGGATACTTGGCGGCGGCAATCGCTCGGCGGGCCTGCTCCACCGTGTCGACCATCGGCACGACGATCCCCCAGGCTCCCGCATCCAACACGCGTTTGATGAGCACGTGGCTTCCTTCAGGAACGCGAGCGAGCGGCACGCAACCGGAATCGCTGATCGCGGCGAAGATCGTCGCCGCCTGCGACCAATCGATGGCTTGATGCTCGATATCGAGCGTCAGCCAATCGAATCCCATTCGGGCCAACACGCGGGTCGCGAATAAATCCCCCAACGATAGCCAGGTGCCAAACGACGGCCGACCCTCACGAAGCTTTGCCTTGACGGGATTACTTTTCATATAAAGTAGGGTACGCCGTGCGCGCCGAATCTCCGATTGATTATGGCTTGTTTTGTCTTGAATGGGCACACTTTGCGCGCCCTACAATTTGGGTTTCGCCAGCGCGGCAAACGCTGCTTGCAACTGCTTCAGACGGTCGCCAACTTGCGATTTTGTCTCCTCGAGATCGGCGATTATTTCCGGCGGCTCGAAGGCGAACAGATACAGCTTGATCTTCGGCTCAGTGCCCGAGGGGCGAATAGCGACGCAATTCCCCTCAGTTTCGAGATCGAGAATTACCATGTCCCCTTTGGGCCCGACAAGCGGCTGCGCCGGTCCGCCCGGCGCGCGCGACGTGAGTGATTGATAATCGCGCGATTGAACCACGCGTGTTCCGGCAAGCCAGGCGGGCGGATCGCGTCGGATTCGAGCCATCACGGCTTGCATATCTTTCATTCCTTGTGAGCCTGGCATGGCGAACGAAACTTGTTGCTCAGCATGATAGCCGAACTGCCAATAGAGTGCATCGAGCTTTGTATGCAGCGTTTGCCCGCGCTGCTTTACGCTCGCCGCCAGCTCAGCTAAGAGCATCGCAGCGACGGCGGCATCCTTGTCGCGAACATGATCACCGACGATATAGCCGTGCGATTCCTCGCAGCCAAGAACGAATCGCTCCGTCCCCACCTCGTCCATCGTCTGGGCGATCCATTTACATCCGACCTGCAAATTGCCGAGCGTCCGCACTCCGTAAGAGTCCGCGATCCGGCGGATCATCTCGGTCGTGACCAACGTTTTGACGACATAATGCTCCGGCGACAGCTTGCCCCCGCGCTGGCGAGCCTCCAGCAGATAATCCGCCAGCAGCGCGGCGATTTGATTGCCGGTGAAGGTCGCCCAGGGACTTCCGGGCGCTGTCGTCCGCGGGGCAGCGCAGCCGAGCCGATCCGAATCGGGATCGCTCGCCAAAATCAAATCCGCGCCGATCTCCTTTCCGCGCGCGATGATGGAATCGAAAACGGCTGGATTCTCGGGGTTGGCGACGTGCCCCGGCACGTTCGGAAAGTCGCCGTCCGGCGTCGAATGGGGGCCGAACACCTCGATATCGGTGAATCCATCGGCCTCGAGCGCCGGCACCACCGCCGAGCAGCCGACACCGTGCAGCGGTGAATACAGAATCTTCAGCGTTCGCGGACCGGGGAGCGATTGCTTATGAACGGCGCGAATGAATGCGCCGTCCACCTCCCGCTGGCAATACTCGATCTTTCCCGCGGCCAGCGCCTCGGCAAATGGCAGGCGGTGAATCTCGCCGCAGTTCATCACGCGATCGATGATCCCCGCATCGTGGGGCGGAAGGACCTGACCGCCATTGGACCAATAGACCTTCACCGCATTGTCGCTGGGGGGATTGTGGCTGGCGGTGACCATGATGCCGCAGGCGCAGTGCTTATATCGAACGGTGAAGGAGAGTTCCGGCGTGCTGCGATATCCGTCGAGAAACCAGACCTTCAAACCCGCGGCAGCCATGATCTCGCTGCACAACTCGGCGAAATGGCGCGATTGATGCCGAGTGTCGTATGCGATCGCGCAGGACAGATTCGCGTCGTTCGGGAATTGTGAATGAATGTAGTCGGCCAGTCCCTGAGCGCTCTCGCCGATCGTTCGATCGTTGATTGCGTTGGAGCCGATCGGGTACATCTTCCCGCGCCGACCACCCGTGCCGAAGGGGATGACCGTCCAGAACACGTCGTCGAGTTGCTTCCATAGTCCGGCCGCAATTTGCCGAGCGACTTCGGGGGCGTATTCGGCGTAACGCGACTCGGTAAGCCACTCGCGCATCGACCGAGCGGCGTCCGTAGTGACCTTTCCCGCCGCCGCAGCCGCGTCTAGATCGCGGAGGGCGACGTCGAGATCGAACGACATTGTCGACGAAGACATGGCTTTGGCGCTTTCTGAGACCGCGCAAACGAGAATCACCCACGGCCAATTGTGCCGTAAGTTCCTGACGGCGGAAAGGGGGTCGGCGCCCCTTGCCAGCCCTCCCTAAGAATCGTCAATCGACTTATACTACATCGTGCAGCCATGATCTTGCTGACCTCAAGAGTCCGAACCTAGTAGACTTCGGTTCGCTAGCGAACCGGCTAACGATTGACCATCGCTCTTCAACGTCCATCGCCGGATTTTCGTCGTTCGAACTCCGAGGTCCGAACTCCAACTTCTGCCTTGCCAAGCCAACCGATCATCAGCGTCTCGGGCCTGCGCGGCATTGTGGGCGAGAGTCTCACGCCGGAAATTGCGATCCGTTACGCGTGTGCGTTTGCCGCCGGTTTGCCCGCCGGACCGATCGTCATCACGCGCGACGGCCGGACGACCGGGCCGATGCTGGCCGCCTGCTTGACCGGAGGGCTGACCGCGATTGGCCGGAACGTCGTTAACGGCGGCGTTGCGGCTACCCCGACGGCAGGAGTGCTCGTTCGCAGCGTTGAAGCCGCCGGGGGCATTCAGATCTCTGCCAGTCACAATCCGCCCGAGTACAACGGATTCAAGCTATTCTCGGCCGAAGGGCGCGTCATTCCGAGTGACGCAGGAGTGCGCGTGATCGAGCGCTATCGCCACTCGCCGCCGGCATGGGTACAGCATCAAGATGTAGGACAATTTGGCCCATGCAGCGGCTCGATCGAACCGCATTGGTCGCTGTTGAGCAAGATCGTCGATATCGACCGCATCAAGCAACGGCAATTCAAAGTTCTCCTCGATTCCAATCATGGGGCCGGCAGCGCCGTGGCACGAATCATGTTCGAGCGACTCGGATGTCGAGCGACGATCGTCGGCGATACTCCCGACGGCCGATTCGAGCATGTGCCCGAGCCCACGGCCGAGAACCTCAAAGGCATTCTGCCACTTGTCAAGCAAACCGGGGCCGACATCGGTTTTTGCCAGGACCCTGACGCCGATCGGTTGGCCGTTATCGATGAAACGGGGCGCTATCTCGGCGAGGAATACACGTTGGCGATGTGCGTCGATCACGTGCTGCGGAGCCAGAAAGGCCCGATCGTGACGAATTGCTCGACGAGTCGGATGTCGGCGGATTTAGCGGCAAAGTACGGGGTGCCGTTCTATCGCAGCGCGGTTGGCGAGGCCAACGTGGTCGATCTGATGCTCCGGCACTCGGCCATTCTCGGCGGCGAGGGGAACGGCGGCGTTATCGATCCGCGTGTCGGTCTGGTGCGAGACAGCTTCGTTGGAATGGCGCTCTTACTCGATTCGATGGCGGCCCGGCAGCTCCCGATTAGTCAACTGGCAGACGAGCTTCCTCATTACGAAATTCGCAAGGACAAAATCGTCCTTCCGCCAGAAGGATTGTCGGCCGCGCTCGATGCGATCGAAAGCCATTTTACCGAAGCTCGCGCCGATCGGCTGGACGGCCTGCGGCTCGATTGGCCCGATGCGTGGCTTATGGTCCGCCCGAGCAATACGGAGTCGATCGTGCGAGTTTTCGCCGAAGCGCCGACCGCCGATCGGTCCGAGCGACTTTGCGCAGAGGCCGCGAAGGTGGTCGCTCGCCACGCATGAACTAAAAAGAAATCGCGTCGCGGCCCCGATCGTCTCAGAATGATATTTCTCGCGTCGCGATTTGACGCCGAGCCCAGATAGAGTAAGGTTTCCTTGGTCAAGCTGCTGCCTCTTGTTTGGGCAACACAACTTCGATGGCACACGCGGCCCTGCTCATCTCGTCCCGCGTGAAGCAATAACGTCCCTGTTTCATCAAGTTGTCTTTCGTGGCGTCTTATGCTGCGCGTGGGTTTCGGCCCGCGATTGATTTCGAACCCCTCACAAAACCGCCATCGACGGTCCCCATCTTCGCGGTTCCGCGGAGCACAACGGGAGACCGTCCCCACCTCCCAGGCGGTTTTGTGAGGGGATCTAAGGCGATCAACCGCGTGTCGAAACCTGCTCGCAACCGGATGCGGAGCAAAGGTGATCGACATGAAGACTCTCTTGCAGCAAATTCGTCGGCTTGTCGTATCGGAAGACGGCCCAACCGCAGTCGAATATGCCGTCATGCTGGCGCTAATCATATCGGTGTGCCTGGTAGCGATCACATCCGTCGGGAGCCAAGCCAGCACGACGTTCAGCAACGTCGCCGCTTCGCTCGGTGGTAGCTAACCGCTTCACTTGGCGCATTTGGCGTCCGTTGCTTGCGGTGAGAAACTGAGTCCCGATCCCGGCAACACAATTCGCGGAGCGCGGCATCCACGCTCTGCGAGATGCAAACGCCGAAATTACCTGGCACCGATCCAGTCCTTTCCGACCCAGGCTCGCAGCGCCTCCGGCACCAAGATTGAGCCGTCGGGTTGCTGATGATTTTCCAAGATGGCGATCAAGCCTCGGCTAATCGCGACCGCGGTGCCGTTGAGCGTGTGGACGAACTGAGTTCCTTTTTCCCCTTTGCGCCGATAGCGGATTCCGAGCCGGCGCGCCTGATAATCGGTGCAATTCGAGGTGCTGGTCACTTCGCCGAATTCCCCGGCTTCGCCGCGGCCGGGCATCCAGGCCTCCAGGTCGAATTTGCGATACGCCGGGCCCCCTAAATCTCCCGTGGCCGTATCGACAACTCGATACGGAATTCCGAGGCCGTCGAACAGCCGGCATTCCAATTCGCAGAAGGTATCGAGCATGCGATCGCTCGCGTCGGGAAGTGTGAAGGCGAACATCTCGACCTTAGTGAACTGATGCACGCGGTAGAGGCCGCGAGTCGCGCGGCCGTGCGCGCCGGCTTCGGTGCGATAGCAATGGCTGATCCCGCAGAGCTTCAACGGCAACTTCTCTTCTTCCAGAATCTCCTCGGCCAGCATGCCGCCCAGCGTGATCTCGGCCGTCGCCACCAGGCTCAAATCCGTGTCCGCCACGCTGTAAATCTGCGTTTCCGGTCCACGCGGGGTGAAGCCGATCCCCTGGAGAATCTCGTTGCGGGCCAGATCGGGCGTGATCGTCGGCGTAAAACCCTCTTTGAGCAAAAGGTCAAGCGCGTAGCGTTGCAGGGCCAATTCAAGCAGCACGGCTTCGTTCTTGAGGAAATAGAAACCATGCCCCGCGACCTTGGCCCCGGCCTCAAAATCAAACAACCCGAGCTTTTCACCTAGTTGCACGTGGTCGAGCGGCTTGAAGCTGAATTGCGGCAGCGGCGTTTTTCCGCGGCGCAGTTCCTTGCTGGCCGCCTCGCCGCCGATCGGGGCCTGTGGATGCGACAGATTTGGGATCGCTCGCAGGATTGCGTCCGCCTCTTCAACGACCCATTTCAACTGTGTTTCGATGGTGGTGGCCATCTCGCGGAGCCGGCGGCCTTCGGTCTTGCGAGCCTCGCGCTCAGCCGGGTCTTTTGCCTTACCAATTGATTTGCTGACGTCGTTCGCCTGGCGGTTCAATTCGTCCAACTCCGTCTGCTTGGCCTTGCGGTCGGCCTCCAGCCCGACAAACTTGTCGACATCCGCCTTGGAGCCGCGTTTGGCGCAGTTCTGCTTCACCAATTCGGCATTTTCGACGATGAATCTGCGATCAAGCATCGATCAATCAATTACGAAGTGCGAAGGACAAAGTATGAAATGTCATTGCCGCATCAGAGACGTTTAGCCGCGACCGGCCAGGCGAGCGAGGCGCCAACCGCACGTCAACCGTTATTGCCTCTTCACTGCGCCAAGTTCCGCCCACAGGTAAGCGCTGGCTTGGATGCCGCGATGGAAATCGGCGAGGTTGAATTTTTCGTTTGGGCTGTGGGCGTTGTCGTCATCCAGGCCCCAACCCAAGAGCAGCGTATCGACTCCAAGTTGTTCGTGGAAGGTGGTCACGATCGGAATCGATCCCCCTTCCCGCATGAAGACAGGCTTCCGCCCGAACGAGCGCTCGATGGCCCGAATCGCCGCCGCTATATATGGGCTGTCGAGCGGCACAACAACACCCGGCGCCCCATGAAAATCGATCAATTCCATCTTGATGCCCGGCGGAAGAAGGCCTCGCAGCATTCGCTCGAGTGAGGTGGAAATCTTCTTCGGATCTTGATTCGGCACGAGACGAAAGCTGAACTTCGCCGAAGCTCGTGCTGGAAGCACGGTCTTCGCCCCCTGCCCTTGGTAGCCGCTCGTCAGTCCGTTCACGTCGCAGGTAGGGCGAGCCCAGCGCCGCTCGAGCGTCGAGTATCCAGCCTCGCCCGAAAGTCCCTCGACGCCGATCTGCCGCATGAAGGCCGGCTCGTCGAACGCCAACGAAATGAACTGCTGCCGCTCTTGGTCGGTGAGCGGGACAGCGTCGTCATAAAAACCCGGTACTTGAATTCGCCCCTCATTGTCGACGAGCGCGGCGATCATCCGACACAGCGCGCCGGCCGGATTGGTCACCGCCCCGCCGAACGTGCCCGAGTGCAAGTCTTGCTTCGGACCGTTCAGCCGCAGTTCGTAATAGGCAATCCCTCGCAATCCATACGTGATCGCCGGCCGGCCGGGAGCGAATTGGCTCGAATCGCTGATGACGGCCACGTCGCAAGCCAGTTTCTCACGGTGCTGCTCTATAAATGGAAACAGATTCGTGCTGCTGACCTCTTCCTCCCCTTCAATGATGTACTTGAGGTTGACGGGGAGCCGCCCCTCGGTTTTCAGCCAAGCCTCGGCGCTCTTGATATGCGTGAACATCTGCCCTTTATCGTCGGTCGCACCGCGGGCGACGAGATTGTCGCCCCGGCGGGTCGGCTCGAAAGGAGGTGAATTCCATTCGTCCAGCGGATCGACCGGCTGCACGTCGTAATGGCCGTAAACCAATACAGTCGGCGTACCCGGCGCCGCTAGCGATTCCGCGAAGACAAGCGGATGGCCCGGCGTCGGAATCTTCTCTGCCCGAAATCCGAGCAATTGGAATTGACTGAGCACCCAATCGGCTGCCCGCTCGATGTCGCGGCGATGCTCGCCGATCGCGCTAATGCTCGGAATCCGCAGCAACTCGCACAATTCGTTCTCGAAACGGCCGCCCTGACTGGCGAGATACTCTTCAAGGTTTGGCATAATTGTCGCTAGCGTGGAGCTAAACTCACGAGAATTTAGACGCTCGGAGGCGTCGCGCCGGAATTCTTGCGAATTCCGCTGCGCCGCCACTCGGTAGGGCGCGGTTTCCAGTCGCCGGATTCGTCCCTTATAATAGCGTTGGCCGCAGCGTGCGACCATCGTCAACCGTGAAAAACTCTGAGGAGTAGCCGTGACGGACGACCAAGCAGTCGAAGTGGCGGAGCCGGAGGTGGTGCAGCCGGTCGTCGATACCGTGCGCCGCAAGCAGGAAAAGAAACGGTCCAAGCCGAAGCGGCAACCGCCCTACAACGTCGTTCTCCTCGACGATAACGACCATAGCTACGCTTATGTAGTCCACATGCTGCAAAAGCTATTTGGTCATCCTGCCGAAAAGGGCTACGAGTTGGCGAAGGAAGTGGATACCCGCGGCCGCGCCATCGTCCTCACGACGACGCGCGAACATGCGGAGCTGAAACGCGATCAGATCCACGCCTTTGGCAAAGATGACCTCATCGACGGCTGCAAAGGCTCGATGTCGGCTACCATCGAGCCGATCGAAGGCTAAGCATGGCTACCCTTCGAACTGTAACTCTCGGCTGCAAGGTCAACCAGTACGAGACAGAGTACGTGCGGCAGGGGCTGCTCCAGGCCGGTTATCGCGATGCCGCGGCGGACGAGCCGGCCGATCTGTGCGTAGTCAACACGTGCACGGTGACGACTGAAGGGGATGCCAAGAGCCGGCAAATCGTCCGCCAACTCGCCAAGCGCAATCCGGACTCGCGAATCGTCGTGATGGGCTGCTACGCCACGCGGGCCCCGGCCGAAGTCGCCAGGTTGCCGAGCGTGAGCGAAGTCGTGACCGACAAGCGCGAGCTGCCCGACCTCCTGGCCCGATTCGGGGTGGTCGATATTCCCACCGGCATTTCGACGTTCGCGAATCGTCAGCGCGCTTATGTCAAAGTGCAGGATGGCTGCATGTTGAACTGCAGCTTCTGCATCATCCCGCATGTTCGCCCGGTGCTGGCCAGTCGTCCGCCCTTGGAGATTCTCGATGAAATCGGCCGCTTGGTGGAAAATGGCTATCGCGAGCTGATCCTGACCGGAATTCATCTCGGACATTACGGCGTGGAATGGAATCGCGGCCGGCCGAAGCGCGAATGGCTGCGGCTGTCGCATTTGCTCGATCGGATCGCTGCGATGCAGGGCGATTTTCGCGTGCGTTTGTCGAGCATTGAGGCCACCGAGGTGACGCGCGAATTGCTGGCGACGATGGCCGCCAGTCCAGAGCGCGTTTGCCCTCATCTGCATATTTCCATGCAAAGCGGCTCGGATGCAGTGCTGCGGCGAATGCGGCGGCGCTGGGGAGCGCAGCGATTTCTCGACCGCTGCCGACTCGCGAAAGCAATGCTCGACCGGCCGGCGCTAACGACCGACATTATCGTCGGATTTCCCGGCGAGATGGAAGATGATTTCGCGGCGACATGCGAAATGGCCCGCGAGGTCGGCTTCTCGAAGATTCACATCTTCCCGTTCAGCCCGCGCCCCGGCACACCGGCAGCAAGGATGGACGGGCAAAATCCCCCCGATGTGAAGGCCGATCGCTGCCAGCGATTGGCCAATTTGGAGTCTGATCTGCGCGATCGGTATTTCCGCGGACTCGTGGGGCGGCAATTGCGCGTGTTGGTTGAATCGCCAGTTGCCAATCGACCCGGTCGAATGGTTGGCACCTCGTGTCGCTATGCGCCAGTGGAGTTGGACGGCACGATTGAGATTCGCAAGCGGTTCGTCGAAGTGACGGCCGGTAGCGTCGATGGCGGACGAATTCTAGGCGAACCGCCATTGCGTACTCCGCGTGACGAATCGTCGCCATCCGCGAAGTGATGAAGGCCCTGCTCCTGCCAAAGGTGGCGAGATTCTGTTATTCTTGGGTCCGTCGTTTAACCCGGTGCCGACGGCGACGGCGAGTGGCTGCGCAAACCATCGTCCCCGTCGACTCCGGGTTAAACGATTTGAACGGGCTAATAATTCGTGGTTGCCGATTCCGGAGGTTGAGTCATGTCCGTTTCCGAACAGAAGGTGCTCGCTTGGTGCCGCACGTTGCTGGGCGTAAATCCCACCGCGCCGCAAATGACGCTTGAGCAATATTTGGCCGTAATTCCTCGGCTGCAATCTCTTTCCGACATTCCGCGGGGCACTTCCGTGCTGATTCGCGGCGATGTCGACGCCAAGCCCGGCGCCAAGATCGGCGACGGAGACGAGCGGCTGCGGTCGATGGTCGAGACGCTGCAATTTGGAATCGAGCGCGGCTGGAAGCAGATTATCTTCGGCCACATTGGTCGCAAGCCCGACGGATCTCTCAAAGCAGTGGCCGCGAGAATCGGCGAGCTTTTGGGACAAAAAGTGCCGCTGATGACCGATTGGCTCGACGAGGCGACGACTACGATTCGCGCTGAGGCTGCCGCAGCCATCCGCGACATGCAGCCAGGGAGCATTTTGGTGCTCGACAACACACGCCGTTATGCGATCGAGCGCGTCTTATGGGATGCCAAGCCAGACGAACTGCCAGAAACTGTCCCGCAGCTTGCGCGACTGGCCAACGAATTTGCCGAGAAGGTTGCCAAGGTCTACGTCAATGAGGCGCTCTCGGCAGGGAGCCTCGACAGCTCATCGACGATTGTCCCTGCGGCGATGGACCGCGTCGCGCTCGGGGCCTATGTCGCCGGCGAATTCGACGGCCCTATGCGCCGCTGCCTGAAAACGCAATTGGTCATATTCAGCGGCTTGAAGATCGACAAGCTCGACGATCTGCAAGCGATGATCGACCGCGGGACGATTCGCTGGGTGTTCGCCGCCGGATCGCTGGCAATGGCCCTTAAGAAAGGGGCAGGGGAATTGGATGGCGCCGAAGTGGGCCTCGGTCTCGCGGAAGACCCATCGCAGAGCGACAAGCCCTTCTATATCGGCCGCGAACGGATCGAGCAGGCCCAGCGGATGATTGCCGCCGGCCGCCAAAAAGGGATTGAATTCGTGCTGCCGGTCGATTTTGTTTTGCAAGATGGCCGCGCCTCGGACACGATCGGCCAGGGGGACCAGCAATTCGACATTGGCCCGAAGACATCCGAGCTATTCGAACGGAAAGTCGGCGAGTTTATCGCGTCATCCAAGCCGCGGATCGCCGCCGGTCAGCCGCCAGTCGTCTTCCATAATGGAGTGTTCGGCATGTTCGAGGATCCGCGATTCGAAGAAGGGACCCGGCGGTTCGTCGCTCAACTCAAGCGGATGAAGGACGCGGGGGTTGAGGTCTATGTCGGTGGCGGCGAAGGTGGTAAAGCGCTCGAGAAATACGGCCAGCCGGATTGCGTGACGCACTCGTTCACCGCCGGCGGCACAGTGCTCAACGCGCTGGGAAGCGAGCCGGTGCCATATCTACAGGCCCTTCAGATGGCTGTGCAACGTTAACGGCCGCAGTTGATGCGGCACCGCCGATACGGCCGCGTTAGCCGGTTCGCTTGCGAACCGATCGGCGCCGCAATCGTTGCCGCGGTCTGGCCGCGGATCATCGGTTCGCAAGCGAACCGGCTAACGAATCCCGCTGGCCGCGCAGCTAAATATTGCCCAATCGGCGCGACCCTCACGCGCGACCTTTCCGATCCCGAAGGAATAAACGGTCGCGGGATGCATTTCGGCAACGGCGAATGGGAAATCTGGCTAAGGGAGCGATACAGGGGAACCGATACCACCACATAGATTCAGCCAATGGTTCTTAAGCGAGCCTGGATCGCCACGTCGGCCCTTGTCGGACTGCCGCGGTCGGTCGGCAGCGTTAGGGCCGCGAGACCACTTGGCCGTCCAGTATTGTTCCCCGTTTGTAAGGAGTCTCCCCATGAACCGTCGTCTTGTTGTTGCGTTGGCCTTCGGGGCTGCAATGGTTCTGGCCGGTGCGTCCCGTGTCCAGGCCTTCAGCTTCTTCGATGGTGGCTGCGGCTGTGCCGCTGAGGCGAGCTGCGCCGCCGCCCCGTCGTGCGGTTGTGCGGCGCCGTCTTGCGGCTGCGAAAGCTGCTGCCACGAGCGTTGCCATCGTTGTCATCGTTGTTGCAAGTCCTGCTGCGAATCGAGCTGCGGTTGTGCCGCTCCGACTTGCGGCTGTGCGGCGCCGACCTGCGGCTGCGAAAGCTGCTGCCACGAGCGTTGCCACAAATGCCATCACCGCTGCTGCAAGCCCTGCTGCTGCGAATCGAGCTGCGGTTGCGCCGCTCCTTCGTGCGGTTGCGCTGCTGCGGCCCCTGCCGCTCCGTCTTGCGGATGTGCCGCACCGAGCTGCGGATGTGCTGCTCCGAGCTGTGGTTGTGGCTGCGGCTGCTGCCACCACGCCCTCCACGATTGGCTCCACGCCTGCTGCCAGAAGACCTGCTGCGCGAAGAAGTGCTGTGGTTGCGGTTGCGGTTGCGAAGCGAGCTGTGGATGTGCCGCCGCCCCGAGCTGCGGTTGCGCCAAGTAAGCTTGTGTGATCGAGAGCCGACCCCTCCCGTCGGTCTCTTGAGCCTGACAATTGAAACGGCCTGCTGGGGTGCAACCTGGCAGGCCGTTTTTTTTGTTTTGGCGGCTGCGACATGAGGGCCACGGAATAAAGTCTCCGCCGCCGGCCGAACTGGTCTATCGAGCAGTCTGCTTGACATTGGTCGCCCCGATATGCGAGGCTGATTTGCGCCGGGCCGCTCGTATCTTGGGCCGAACTTTCCGGGAGGTGGCTTATGTTCCCGTCGATCATCGGACGTGGTCTTTTTCAGATTCCAATCGCAGTTGCGGGTGCCATGCCGACGCGAACGCCAATTGACTGCGTTCAACCAACACGCCGTGCCGCTCGCGTGGGCATGTTTTCCGGTCCACCAAGTCCGAAACATTCCAACGCAGGGCATTGGGCATGGCACGTGCCGCTCATTCCAGTGGTCGTCCTGATTTGCCAGTTGTCGCTGGTGCCGGCGGTGACACACGCGGCCGAAGCTGCGGACCGAACGTCGATCAAAGCCCAACTTGATGCCGGAGAGTTCTCCGCGGCGGTCAGCGCGGCCCAGTCGGCGCCCGCCGGTCCCGAACGCGATGCGATTCTCGCGCAAATCGCGGTCGCTCAGAATCAGGCCGGCGCTCGCGGCGCCGCGATCTCGACGACGTTCGGCATGTCGAGCGATCAATCTCGTGCCGACTCATTGAGCAAGCTGGTTCCCTCATCCGGCCTGGAATCGAGCGGCAAGGGTGGCTTTGGCGGCAATCAGGCCGATTTCGATTCGCTGATCGACTTAATCACTTCGACGATCGCCCCGACAAGTTGGAGCGATGCCGGCGGGACCGGCTCGATCGCGCCGTTTCCGACAGGAGTTTACGTCGACGCACAGGGCGTCTTGCGGACGTTGTGCGAGGATCGGTCGGGCGGCCTCGACGCACTGCGCCGCTCCGCGGCCACCGCCGTGCAAAGCGGCAACGCCCGGCAAACCTCCAAGATTCGAAAGATTTCGCTCACGCGACTGGAGCGCGAAGTTCAGCGATTGGTAGCACTGGGCCGGCAGCCGACCGAAGAGATGCGCATGCTCGCCGGCTTGCAGCGAATCAAATACGTGCTGGTCTATCCGGAATCGCACGATCTAGTCATCGCTGGGCCGGCGGGCGACTGGCAATTCGATGCCGACGGCCGAATCGTCGGGAAAGAGACGGGACGGCCAGTCGTGCAGCTCGACGATCTGGTGGTCGTCATGCGTCACATGCTGAACGCTCGCGACGCCAAATTCGGCTGCGCGATCACGCCAACACAAGAAGCCCTGGCCCGCACCAAGGAGTTCGTCGCCGAATCGAATCGGGCTCCGCTCAGGCCGGGGACGGAGGAGCGCGATCGCTGGCTGGCAAAGCTCCGCGATCAAATGGGCCGGCAGAATATCGAGGTCTACGGGCTAAATCCGGGCACTCGGGCCGCCCGCGTGCTGGTCGAAGCCGATTATCGAATGAAGCTGGTGGGCGTGGGTTTGGAGAACGGCGTGCTCGGCGTGCCGAGCTATCTCAGCATGATTCAAGTGCCGAATGGGCAATCCGCCCCGCCGATGGACGTGCTCCGCTGGTGGTTCACGATCAATTACGATGCCCTGCAGGCCACGCATGATCACGACGGCTTCGAGTTCCGCGGGCAGGGTGTGAAAGTGCTGAGCGAAAACGAATTGCTCACGGCGACCGGCCAGCGCGTCCACACCGGCGCCTCCGATGTGCTCAACTCGGAATTCGCCCGCAACTTCACGAAGCACTTTTCCGAACTTGCGGTCAAGTATCCGATTTATGCCGATTTGCAGAATATCTTCGATTTGGCGCTGCTCGGCGCATTGATGCGCTCGGAGCGGCTGGCCGATCGAGCGGATTGGCACCTAACCTTTTTCGGCGATCAGAAACGATATCGCGTGGAGGTTTCCGATTCGCCGAAAACCATCGAGACGGTGATCAACCATCGGGTCGTGAACCAATCGTTGATCCTGGTCGGTGTGAGCGGCGGCGTTTCGTGCGATCCCACTAAATTGGTCGAGCCGACCGCCTTGCAAGCCGACTACGGCACTCTCCGCGACCAACGCGCCGCCGCCAAGCCGCAGGCCAATTTGCCGAATGTTTGGTGGTGGGATTGAGAGAGACCGACGAACGGAACGCAGAAGACGCTTTGAGCGCGGAAATGCGAAGAGAGACTCGCTGTCTCCACTATTTTCTTGATGCCTTCTGCGCTTTCTAGTTTGTTACAGCATTGGCACGATCGATCAGAGTCGGCTCGCATTGAGAATCCGTGGTCGTCCTGAGCAATTCGGCCGTTTGAGCTAGCAATTGGTCGAATTCACCCGATGATTCGGAGACGGCATCATCATCCGTCGAGTTCGACACGGGTTGCTTTTTCGCTTCGGCCGCGGCGATGTTCACCGTTCGCTCAATGAGATAAAGCGGTCTGGCGCGGACTTGATCGTAGATTCGCAGGACGTATTCGCCGAGCATGCTGATCCCCAGGGCATTGAGCGCTCCGAAGAAGCTTGCACTCAGGATGTACGAGGTCCAGCCGGGGATGGCCAGATTTGTGAAAAGGCGGCAATAGAGCGAATAGCCGGCCAGCCCGAGGAAGATGAGCAGCGCCGAGTAGCCGATCAGGTAGAAGATCGTCAGCGGCAGCGAGGAGAACGAGAAAATGGCCGTCTTGGCTAGCCGCCACAGTCCGCGGAGCGAAACGCGCGGGTGATCGTCGTAGCGGGCCAAGCGCTCGACCACGACGCCCGTCTGTCGAAAGCCGACCCACGAGCGCAATCCCGGCAGATAGCGATCGCGCTCGGAAAGAGCTACAATTTCACGAACCACGCGGGCGTCGATTAGGCTGAAGTTCCCGGCATCGGGCGGGATCGGCGTCGTGGCGACGGCCGCCAGAGTGCGGTGAAACGCGGCGAACAACAGCCGCTTCCAGACCCGCTCTTTCCGCTTCGCCCGCAACGCGTAGACCACGTCATAGCCCTCACGCCAAGCATCTAGGAGTCGGCCAATCGCTTCGGGCGCGTCTTGCAGATCGGAATCCATCAGCACGACGGCGTCGCCTTGGGCATGACGCAAGCCGGCTTGCACCGCCGCTTGATGGCCGAAATTGCGCGAGAAATGAATCACTCGCACCTCGGGGCAGCGGGCCGCGATCTGATCCAAGAGCGGTCCGCTGCCGTCGGTCGAGCCGTCGTCGACGAAGATGATTTCCGAGCACACGCCCAGCACGGCGAGCGCCTGACGCACTCGGCCGAGCAACGTCGGCAGGACTTCGACTTCGTTGTAGACCGGCAGCACCACGCTAACGAAAGTTTTCGATAGCGATGGGCGCGTCGGAGCCAATTGGAGTTGGTCGGCCGGGGGCATATACCGATTCATAAATCAGTCGAGGTCAATTCGATTGCTAGAACGATACACGCACGAGGCGCCGTAGCTGAATTCGCCAGAATTCAGATGTCCCGTAAAGGGCTCGGCTCGGGACTTTGGCGAATTCCGCTGCGGATCGACGACAGCACCGCCACCGCAATGAAGCCTAGCCCAAGGATGCTCAGCCATTCGCCGTATCGCAGGCTCGCGGGCCGAAAGCGAAAATGGATTTCGCTCTTTCCCGGCTCGACGAGGCACCCCATAAAATCCCCGTTGACCCGCATAATCGCGCGCGGCTCGTCGCCCGACGTCGCTTGCCAGCCGGAATGATAACTTTCCGCGAGCACAAGCAACTGGCGGGTGGGCGAATCGACGGCAACGCGGATCTCCCCTGGCCGGTCGGCGACGATTATGGCGGTGCCGGCTGGGCCGGCTGGAAGATCAACCGGCTCTCCGACGAGCGCCGTCGATTCGAGCGGGATTTTTCTTATCTCACGCGCAGGATCGGCCGTGACGAGCGTCCGCGTGATCAGCCGAGCGCGCGGCAGCGGATTCTCGAATCGGAGCCAATCAGGCAATATGGGCTCGATAGACGCGCGGTCAGCCACATCTGCCCCCGCCGCGACCCAGACGACGCCGGCCAACCGCAGCGCTGCAATTTGCCGATAATCGAGTTGCCGCGCCGGTTCCAGGCCGGCGTAGCCATCGACGCGTTCCCAGCCGCGTAATAAAGATTGATTGCCGGCATGCAAGCCGCTACGGTTCGTCGGCACCAGATCGAGCGCGATGCGCCCGCTCGCTGGTCCGAGTGGAAGTGAGATCGAAGCGACATACCGATCGAACTCCGCAGTTTGCGGAAAGACGGCATAACTCATTCCGTAAATCGCAAGATCGATCGTCGAGAACGCCACTAGGCCGGCGCGCGCCCAAGCGGCTCCCCGTCGCGACCGGTTTAACAGCACCGCGGCGACCGCTAATAGGATCGGGCCGGTCCAAACGAGCGCCGCCGACGCCACATACTCTGGCCACCAAACAGGTCCGGCGGCGGCAAGCGCGACGCTAAGCCCCACGAGCAGCCCAACTGCCTTCATGCCGCTCGACGCACCGCGACTGGAACCGTTTGGCTCGGTTCGAGATTGCCGCAGCGACGTCAATCCGATTGCCGCCAAAACTGCCAGCCCGAAATGCACCAGCACAATCGCTCGGCACGGGAATCGAAATCGGTCGACGAGCGGAATTCGCGCAACAAACCAGCCGAACGGTCCTCGGTCGCCAAACGCCAGCAGCAATCCGAGCAGGACGAGCAGGATCGCCCCGTGAGCCAGCAAACGGATTCGGCCGGCCGCCGGGCGATGGAACACGCACCAGACGGCGAGCAACAGCGTCACGGAACCGGCATAGAGACCTAATTCGTGCGTGTTTTGGCCGACGACTCGGCTCTTGAATAAATACGGGGCGACAAGCTGGATGAGGTTGAGCGGGTCGAGTGAGCCCCAGCCGCCGAATGAACTTTCGGCAACTTGCCGCGATGAATGTAGCAGGGCATCGAGGGTTGGGAGCAGTTGAATACTGCCGAGCATGACACCGAGGGTTTTCCAAAGCACTAGCGTTCCAATGGCTCGAATGCCGATGCTGGCAGCGGCGGCTACGGCCTTCCCATCGTCCCATGCACCTCGCCCGGTTCGACCGAGTTCACCGACATCCTCGCTCCGTAGCAGCAACGCCACGTAACCGATCTCCGCAACCATCGAGAGCCAAACGTATTGCGGGTAACCCAACAGCAATTGCGAGCCGGTCAACAGGGCAATGGCAATGCCGCCGAGGCGCCGTCGATTCCGATCGGCGCCGCGGATCGCCGCATGGATCGCCAGTAATAGCCACGGTATATGCGCCACGACGGCCACGCCATTGACGTGAACGAAATGGAGCAGGCAAAAGCCTGAGAACGTGAATGTCAGGCCGCCCAATAGGGCCGCGTCGCGCCGAATGTTCCAGCGGCGCAGCAGCAAGTACATTCCCAAGAGCATCAACGGATAATTGACCAGGCATTCGAGATCGAACGCAATCCCGAGCGGCAACGAGCGATAGAGCAGCAGGTGGAGCGGATGGTAGGCGCCAACTTGCCCTTCGCCAGTCAGATAGAACCCGCAAAACATCTGCGGCGACCAATCAAACGCATGACCGTGGGCTAAACAATCGGCATAGAACGCCCGCATCGGTAGATGGAATGCGCCCAAGTCATCCGCCGTGTAGATTTGTCCGGCAAGAAATGGAGTCGCCAGGGCGAGCAGCATTGCGAATGAAAGTAGCGCCGTCCAACCGAATTGGAATCGCTCGGTCCGCGATGGATTGCGGTAGCTGAATTCGCCAGAATTCAGTTTCCGTGAGTCCCACGGCGTCTCGGAATTCTGGCGAATTCCGCTACCGAGGGCCGTCGCCAATGGCTCCGAGTTCAACAGCTTCATGGGACGCCGGGATTCTGGCGAGTTCCGCTACGATATCTTGATCCCATCAGTCTGAAGGGCGCGGAGATGTGGCCTGTCGATAATTTTGAACGGGGTGGCCACGTCGCGCCACGCTTCGCCGCGCTGTGTGATCAAGCGATCGTCGATCGGACCGAGCCGATTGTCGGCCAGTTGCAAGTACGGGACTCGCTCCGGCTCAAGTCCCATGAGCCGCGCGACCGTCGCATCGACGGCCGTCGGATTGGTTCCGACGATTACCAGCCCGAGCGATTTCGGGCTCCCCATGATCGGCCCATCCCCTTCCATGCAGACGATGCCATCGACGATCGAAATCGATTTGGCGAGCGAGGCGTTGATGTCGAACACGGTTTCGGGAATCCCGGCGTGATGGAGCACGTTTTTCGGCCAGCCATATTTGATCCCCGGAATCGTGCCGTACAGGTTCTTCATCGAGGCGGTGAAGCCGACCCAATGGTGCGTTTTCATCTTGGGCATCGAGACGATCAAGTCTGCCTCGATGACGGACTTGGGAAACCAAAAGCCTGGCAGCTTGCTCGCGCGGCCGGCGTTGGCGATCCAGGCCACCTCTTCGTAGTTCAGATCGGCGAACTGCAAACGCGCGGTATCGAGCGCGTCTTGCATGCCAGATTCGTCGAGGGCCAATTCCGTGTCGCGGACGTGCCCCGGTCCTTCACCGACGACGACGTTCGCTCCCCAGCGCTGAAACACGGCCGCGGCGGCGAGCACCATCGCGGGGTGGGTGGTCATCTGTGGCGATTTTCGCATCGGCTCGACAAGATTCGGCTTGAGCAGCACCCGCTTACCGGCGATCGGCTCCGGGTCGAAACCGGTTGCGAGCAGGCCGTCGCGAATCGTTTGTTCAAGCGGGCCATCATAGCGTTGCCCGCGGGCGATGAAGGCCGCTTCCTTTTTCGCCAGCGCGCGCCGCAAGAAAGGAATTCCGATCAGGCCGGCAATCGCCGCCCCGCCGCCAAGCAGGAGCGCGCGGCGGCCGAACGCCGGGGGAACCGAGTTGCCATTGGCAACTCGTGGATCGCGCTTCGACTCGGTAGGAGTAGTCATTTTTGCCTACAAGTTCGCATTCTTATCCCAGGGCCAGCGGCGATGTTGCGAGGGCTGGCACGGTCGCCGTTGGGTCCGGGTTTAACGATGCCTTTCGGGGCAGGGTGATCAACGGGGTCTCCGGCCCGAGGGCCGCGAGCGCCAGCAACGCCAAACGGTATGGTGCGCCATCGCGGTCGATCGTCCGCCGATAGGCGATTTCGAGCCATGATTGTGAATTGCGCGGCAAACGGCCATGTGCCGCAAGTCCTAAGATTCCATAGGAAAGCGATGCCGCCGGCGTGCGCGGCGATAGTTCGCTGTTCAGATAATCGAGCGATTTGTTGACGCGGCCGTCGGCGTCGGACTCTCCCGCGAGGGCCATCATCGTCAACCCGGTCGGCTGAAGATGCGGGCGAAGGACTTGCCCCATCACGAACGTGTTGCCATAGTTGCAGCCGCCATCCGGCAACAGCCGATCGACGAGCAATCGAACGGCTTCGCGCGCGCGTGGATGGTCGCCATGGCTCGCCGCCTTTAGCGCGAGCACGTGCATCGCGGTCGGCTCGATCCAGGAATGCGTGCCTTCAACCCAGGGCCAACCGACCAACGTCGAGTCGTGACCCAATTCGGGAGTCCGAGGCAACGTCTCGCCGCGCGTTTGCAGGATCCACGCCACGGCGCGGTCGATATCGAACGGCTGCTTGGCCGTGAAACAGTGTTGCGCGCAGATTGCGGCGAGAACCGCCAGGCCTGTCGGCCATCCGGGGGTGGCCTGCTGGGTCGTTGGCCCGATGCTCCCGTCGGCCGCCTGTAAGCAGGCCAACCATTCCATCGCCGAGATGGCTGCAGATCGTCGCGGCGCGACGGCAAGCGCCATTGCCGCCAGTGCCGTCGGCTCGGCGCTCGCTGGCCCCGCGGAGTGATAGCCGCAGGGGATCTTCGCGGCCAGGCGATTCAGAAGCTCGTCTTTCCAGTCCATGGCGATGGGGGTTTGAAAGTGTGCAGGGCGTAATGAGAGGCCCGTATGTTCGCGTCGATCCAGTGAAAGATAGCTTTGCGAGCGGAGCTAGAGACTCCAGAAACGACCAAAGCGCGAAACCGGCGCCTCCGAGCCGTTTAATCCGGAGCCAACGGCGGCGACGTTGTGGGTTCGAGGTGTACCGTCGCCCTTGGCCTCCGGGTTAAACGGCTGGCGCGGTTGCGACCGCCTGCTCGGTCGCGAGTGACGGTTCCGTGGCAACTCTGGCGGCGACGGTTTTCGGCGCCGGGCAGAGATGCCGCGTCGCTACGATCACTATCGCGGTAACAATCAATCCGCCCAGCACATCCGCAAAATAGTGCATGCCCGTCGTCACACACGAAAGCAGCACGAGCGAATTGAGGATCGCAATCGGCCAAAATAGGCGCCGCCCGCGAAACGCTGCGACGAGCAGGACGGCCCAGATCGTGTGAAAGCTCGGAAACGTGACGATTCCTTGGGCATCTCGCCAGGACACGAAGGCGACCCCTCTGCGAAGTCGGGCCAGCTCGCTCAGCACATCGATGTAATTGCCAGGTGTCGGCAAATGGAAATAGACGCAGCTTCCCTGGGCCGGGAGAAACGCGAAGATCGCCGAAGTCAGCAGCCCGCCCAGCATGAACCGGATCAAGAACACGTCCAATCGGCGATCCGACGTGAAGCCGAGCACCACGACAACGGCAATGATCTGGTAAAAGACCGAGCTGTAGGCGAGCCGCATCAGCAGATCGAACCACGGGTGCTGGCCTGTCCAAATCACCAGCGCGCCCGCCGAAAGCCCAAACGCCGCGTCAATCGCGGCTAACTGTTCGTCGATCCAGGGCCAGCGAGTCGTCGCCACAGCGTAGGTCAACGGGCCGAATACAGCGGTTGTGCCGACTAGGATCGCCAGGGCCTTGAGGCAAAGCATGAAGCACTCGACCCCTTTCCACCAGTAGTAAAAGGCGCCGAGGGCCAAGAGACCGCAAAACCCCAACGGCGGCCAAATATCGCCCCAGGGGATTTCGAGGCCCAAGACCAAGAGGATCCCAAAGGTCAGCGCGATGATCGTGCCCACAATCAGGTATTGGCACCGCGTAATCGGCGCGAGCGAAATAGTTGGCATGATCGTGCGTGGAGAGTGGCTGAAGGTGGTTTTTCAAATCTAGGTTAGAACATGAAGATTGCGGCTTGGTTTGTTTACCTGAACATCGTCGGCCTGTTGGCCGTTGCGATCTGGTTTCGCTGCCGCGATTTGGCGAATATTCCGGGGGTCAACGGCGATGAGGCATGGTACGGTGTACAGGCGGAACTTATCTTGCACGGCCGGCCGATCGCATGGCGGACGCCGACGGGCAATCTGCTGAACCCGTTGTTTTTTGGGCCGCAGTTGTTGCTTCACGCGCTGTGCGAGCCGTCGTTTGCACTTTTGAGGACGACCGCCGTTGCGAGTGGGCTGGCCGCGCTTGCGGTAAACTTCTGGCTCTGCCGGAGTGTTTTTGGCCGCCGAGTTGCCCTGATTTCGACGACGATTTTGGCAGTTCTGCCGATTAGCATCGTTTATAGCCGCTTGGCTTGGGACGCAAGCCAGTCGCTGTTGATCACGCTGCCAGCGATTTATCTGCCGTTGCGAGCGATCATCGATGCGCCGCGGAAAGTCCGTTGGAGCGCCTGCGGGTTGGCGGCGCTCACCGCGGCAATCATCGTGCATCCGACGAACTTGTTCGTCGCTCCGATCGTCGGAGTCTGCCTGGCACTGGCTTGGCGCGACGCGATGTCGACCATTTCGCGACGATTGCTCGGAAAACTTGGGTTTTCGATCGCTGCGATCGGGTTCGTGGCGGCTGGGGCGGCGGCCGGATCGTACTCGCCTGCCGTATTAGGGCGGTTCACGAATCCCACCGAATACGCGGCTTTCGGCGTCAATTTGGGCCGACTGTTCTCCGGCGCGACCGTCTACGATTACGTTTCCGGCGCGGTCGCTCCCGCGAAGGACGGAATGTTCCCATCGGAAGTTATTCTCTATGACCTGCCGACAAGCATCGCTTTCTGTTCGCTCGCATGGGGTATCTATCGACTGCTCCGTCGTGGATCGGGTTTTCGAGATGGAAGCGCCGACAACGCTGAGCACCTAGTGAACTCTCACGATTGGATCAATCGTCGGAAAATCGCGGTAACTGGTCTCACGGTCGGGTGGGGCTTGAGTTTGGCGGCGTTCTTCCTTGTTGCCGGACCGGCTGCGATCGCGCCGCACTTCGAGCGGTATGGGATTTGTTTGATCGGAGCGGGCGCGATCCTGGCGGCGTTGTCCGTTGACTGGTGGCTCGATCGTCCGGCGGGTGGCCGCGTAGCCGCAACGACAATTGCGGTTGCGACGGGTTGGCTATTGCTCGCCGTCTGCCACGCAAGCTTCTTTAACTTCATGGAAACGTCAGGGGGCAGGTCGCATCCCACATTTCGCACGGCGGCGATCGAGCCGAAGGAAGCGGCTTTCGACTTTATCGTCGGTCATAGCAAAAAGCCTGGCAGCGATGTCCGAGTCTTGACAAGCGAATGGTGGAACTATTGGCCGTTGCGCTATCTGAGCTTCGGCGAGCAGCGTGCCCCGGAATCGCCAAAGATCGTTGTCGAGCAATACACCGAGCTGCCAAACTTCATCTCGTCGGACTCATATCGCGGAAATCGAACATGGATCGTCGAGTTCGCTGAGAGCCCAGCTTGCGAAGCGGTCCGCAGATGGGGCCGCACTTGCCCCGCTCAGATCGAAGTGACCACGATACTTGATTTCTCCGGCCAGCCCTTGCTCTGCATCTTCCGCGTCGGCGCAACCGTCGAAGCGGATCAATCGTTCAACGCGGAGCCATCGGCGACGGCGATCACCCGGCGCGCCGTCGCCGACGGCTTCGGGCTAAAGGGCGGAGATCGGCCGTGGACCGCGATGCAAAAACTTCAAAAAAATTAAAGTTGCCGATTTGACAAGCCGCGTAGTTGACATAGGTTTTTGGTAAGCCGACGGCGATTACGTGATCGCCAGAGGAAACACGGCCTTCGGGCCGTGGTAAAGCGCGGATTGGATGTGGACCAAGAATCTCATCGCAGTTCGGTCCCCAACGATCGGCGCAACAGGCCTGCCCGGCCTCTGCGTTCTCGATAAAGGCAAACCGGTCGGAAGGCCGGGGCGCAAAGCCAAGGGCCGCGACGGATGCACATCCGCGCGGCAGCCAGGTTGCCGAAGGAATGTTGCGGCAAGTTCGAGGAGACGAGGAGCCGGACCGTAGTTAAATCAGGGTCGAGTCGCGGCACCGCAGGCCATCGCCGGTTTGCAAGAGCAGGCGCCGTACGCGACGAAACCCGACCTATCTTGTCTCATCGGCGCGTTTCCGTCCGGCTAGTAGCCGCCGGGGGCCGCCGTAATTGGAGGATTCCCATGAAGAACTTGGCTCTTTCGGTCCGACGTTTCCTCGTTTCGGAAGATGGCCCCACCGCGGTCGAATACGCCGTGATGCTGGCGCTGATCATCATCGTCTGCTTGACGGCGATTACGTCGATCGGCAGCAAGGCCTCGACCACGTTCAGCAACGTCGCCGCTTCGATTGGCGGAGCGAGCTAGTTGCGCGTCGGTCGGCGAATGCGAGCCGATTTGCGGCCGCATCGCATCGACCACCACGTGTAGTCCGCCTCCTCGGCATCGGCAAAGGCCCGATGACCGGGGAGGCATTTTTGTTGGGAATATGAAATACAGAATGCAGACTGCTGAATAAAAAAGTAAAAGATATTAGGCGCGCACAACTTCGTTAGGCGTTTTTTATTCTGCAATCTGATTTCGACAGGACCGACTCATGCTCAACCATCTCGGCGATTTCAATTTCACCGAACACTGGCACGTGTGGCTGGTGACGGTCATTCTGGTCGTAGCGGCTGTGATCGACGGCTACAAGCTCAAGGTCCCCAACTGGATCACCTTTCCGATGATCTTGAGCGGCTGGGCTTTCAACGTGGCGACGGCGGGTTGGGCTGGACTGGGGTGGAGTTTGATGGGCACCGCAGTCGGATTAGGATTGCTGCTGCCGGCCTATGCGATCGGCGGGATGGGGGCCGGCGACGTGAAACTTTTGGCCGGCGTTGGCGCTTGGGTTTTCCCCGAAACCACGTTTTATGCGTTTTGCTGGTCGGCCATAATCGGCGGCGTCATTGCCGTCGCGATGGTTATTGGCCGCCGCGCCTGGCGCAAGCACAAGGATCAATTCGTGATGATCTTTTCGGAGATCATGACGATCGGCAATCCGGCTGAACTATCAGCGATTGCCGCGGAGCGGAAGAGTTCGATGTTGCTGCTGCCGTACGGCATTCCACTGGCCATCGGCACGATCGCCTATTTTGCCTGGGCGGGGATGCTGTGATTCAGCGAGATTGGAGAAAGTCTGCCGATTGTGCCGAAAGTATCGAAGGAGGGCTGGGCTGAGTCGTTTGAGCCTCCCAGATGGATTTCGTCCGTCGATCCCGGCCGAAAGGTCAAGCGAGGATTCAAACGACTTTGCGACGAGATAGCGCACTGTCGAGCGAGACTTGTGGAAGATGGCGGGGATGCCGGAAATGCCGGCTCTGCGGGTTTTGATCAAGTCGAGGGAGATGACACGCCAATCATCTATATTGAAACCGAGGCAATGAAATCATGCGATCCAAAACCGTCATTCTACTAGCTCTTGCTCTCGGCTGCGGCCTGGTCGCGTCGATCGGCATCAGCCAGGTATTGCAGCGAAATCAAGATGCGGGTCCGGCTGAAGAGACCACTCCGATCTGGGTGGCGATGGCAGACATCAAGAGCGGCGATCTGCTCTCGCCGCAGAATCTGAAGCTCGAACAATGGCCAAAGGAAAAGGTCCCGCCGGGTGCGCTCGGCAAGCTGGAAGATATCGACGGAAAGCATTCCCGTTCCGCGATATTCCAGGGCGAGGCGGTGCTGGAGAAGAAACTGAGGGTCAGCGGCTCATCGGCGTCCGACACGATTCCGACGGGATTCCGAGCCTATACGGTGCAAGGCGACGCAATGAATTCGCACGGCGGGCTGCTGCATCCGGGAGATCGCGTTGATGTGCTGGTTTTTATCGATCAGAGCCGCGGGTCAATTGAGACCGGTACCAAGACGATCCTCCAAGACATCAAGGTATTTGCCGTCAACGACCAGTTGACCGCTCCTGATGAAAAACTGCCGGAGGCAATGACAGCTAAAACCGTTACGCTGCTGTTGACTCCCAGCCAAGTGGAGAAGGCGACGCTGGCGGCGGAGATCGGCCATATCCGGCTAGTGATTCGTAGCCCCGACGACAAAGGAGAGGTGAATCCGGCCGGCACTCGACTCAGCGACCTCTTTACGACGGACAAGACCGATCGTGATCAGGAGAATATGGACCCTCTGTTCGGCAGTAAGGCAAAGCCGTCCGGACTGGCCGCAATGCTGAACCAGATTCAACACGCCGCCACCCAAAACTCTGGACAGCCTCAACCGGCCGTCGAAAAGCCGCAGAGTTTCACCGTGCAGATCATCAAGGGAACCGAGATCACTCAATCGGAGTTTACTCGAAAGTTCGACAACGATTCGCGCTGGGAAAACGGGTCGGCAGGACCTCCTTCGAGAAGCGAACCCGCGGAGAACACCGCGCCCGCGACGACGGATCCTTCGAACAAGAGCGCCAAGGGCGCTTCGGCGACCAAAAAGGACGGAGCGAAATCGAGCGACGATAAGAATGACGCGGCCAGTGCCGCGGCTCGCGGCTGAACGCTTTTAACTGCAAAATAGGAAGAACACGGATGTTCACTCACGCTTTACGCCGTCGTTTGTCTCTGCACCTCTCGCTGATCGCGATTCTCGCCGGGATCATTCCGCCGGCCGGCGCTCAAGACCTCCAGTCCCCGCCGATCGTATACAAGATTCAAGCTGCCAATCAGCGGCTGGAGATGACGGTCAACTCCAGCCGGCTGTTGACGCTCGACCTGAAGATTCCCCGCGCTCAAGTGAACAACAAGGACGTGGTCGATCTGACGGCCCTGTCGCCGAACTCCATTCAGATCTATGCCAAGAAGGCCGGCGTCACTCAGGTCAACCTGTGGGATGAAAAGAACCAGGTTCACTCGATCGACGTGGTCGTGTTCGGCGACGCGCGGGAATTGAGCCTGGTCCTCCAGCAACAGTTTCCGCATGCGACCGTCGCGGTCCGCCCATCGGCGAATAGCGTCATTCTGTCGGGATTCGTGCCGGAGCCGGATCAGGCCGCGCAAATTCAGAAAATCGCCGAGGATTATTACCCCAAGGTGATTTCACTGCTCAAGGTGGGCGGCGTGCAACAGATCCTGCTGCACGTGAAAGTCATGGAGGTTTCGCGGACTAAGCTCCGCGAAATGGGTTTCGACTTCTGGACCAATAACAGCAGCTTTTTCTTGGCGTCAACTCCTTCGGGGCTGCTCAACGCCAACTCGGCCGCCGGGCAGACCGTCGGATCGTTCGGCGCTCCGGCGACAAGTGCGGCCGGGGATACAGTTCGGCTAGGGGTCGTTAGCGACAATTTTGCCTTCTTCGGATTCATCGATGCTTTGCAGCAATACCAGCTCGCAAAAGTGATGGCAGAGCCGACCTTGGTGACCGTGAGCGGCCGCCCAGCGTATTTCAATTCGGGCGGCGAGTTCCCGATTCTGATTCCGTCGGGACTGGGGACCGTTTCGGTTGATTTCAAGAAGTTTGGGACACAAGTGGATTTCGTGCCGATCGTGCTCGGTAACGGTAATATTCGCTTGGAGGTCAAGCCGCGTGTGAGCTTCCTCGACAACACGCTGAGCGTGACAACGCAGGGAATTACCGTGCCGGGGTTGAACGTGCGCGAAGTTGACACAGGCGTCGAGATGAAATCCGGCCAAACGCTGGCGATCGCCGGATTGGTTCAGGATCGCAAGGAGTACTCGAAAACTGGCATTCCATATCTAGCCGATTTGCCCTACTTCGGCGCTTTGTTTCGCAAGGTCAAAGAGACGAACAACGAGATCGAACTAGTAGTGATGGTCACGCCGGAATTGGTCGATCCGCTGGATCCCTGCGATGTACCTCCCTGCGGCCCAGGCATGGCCAGCCGCAGCCCGACCGATTGCGAAATGTATTGGAAGGGTTACAGCGAAGTCCCCTCGTGCGGGCCTTGCGCGACCGGAGATTGCCTGTGGGGTGGCGGGGGAGTCGGCGGACCGATCGGCGTCGGACCGGAATCGATTCCGACTCCGGCTCCCGCCTCGAATGGCGCAGCGCCAACCGAACCGGGAGGCTCGAGCGGAAAGTCGGGCTACAATGGTCCGCGCTCATCTCCGGCGACCGGTTCCATTCCATTGGAACCCTCGCAACGGGTCATAGTTGGCCCGCCCAGCCAATACAATCGTTCCAAACCTCAAAGCTCGCGGCCGAATGCCGCTGCGTCTCGAGAAGCCGCGGAGCCGAATCTCATCGGGCCCGTCGGTTATGACGTAGTTAAATAGGGGCGCGGAGTGGGCGTGGTGAGATAGCGCCGCGCTGACGTCGCGACGGTAGTCGGCCGCCCGCGTTGCGCGCTCCGTGGCGGAACCCTGCTTCGACCGCCGGATCCGATCCTACGGAGCCGCCGGTCCGTGCGACGGCTGAGCGCAACCTATATTTGCAGCGTGAAGGCAAGTTTGGTGGCCAGGTCACGATTGCCCGGCCGTGCAGTGAGCGACACAAATATGAGCAATGTCCTAAGGCTAGCGATCGTCGATCCAAGCGATTCCGCGCGCGATTCGCTCAAGACGATACTGCTTGGACTGGAGATGGTCTGGCTCGAGGCGGAATGTTCGCGCTACGAGTTCTTCTCCGACGTCGTCGCCCAAACCCATCCCGACATCGGGATCGTGGCGCTCGATAAAGACCCCGAAAAAGCCTTGCAGCTCGTCGAGCAGCTCGGCCAAACTTCGCCGAATTGCAGCGTGCTGGTCATCAGCGGCTCGAGTGACGGCAACTTGATCTTGCGAGTGATGCGAGCTGGGGCAAAGGAATTTCTGCCGAAGCCCGTGCGGATCGAAGACCTGGTCGGCGCCTTGGAGCGAATCCGCGAGCGGCGCTTCGGGCGCGGCGAAACGAAATCTCGCGGCAGTTCGGTGATTGCCATCGCCGGCGCCACGGGCGGCGTCGGCACCACGAGCCTCGCAGTCAACCTCGGTTGCGTGCTGGCGAAGGACCCGAAAAACTCGGTCGTGCTGATCGATCTCGACTTGAGCCTTGGCGACGCCGACGTGTTTCTCGATACGATCCCCGACTACACACTAGTCGACGTCGCGCAGAACGTTACGCGCCTCGACTTCTCGCTCTTGAAGCGGTCGCTCACAAAACATTCCTCTGGGCTGTTCCTATTGCCGCGGCCGGTGCAATTGGAGGACGCGAAGCTTGTCACTCCCGAGGACTTGCAGCGCGTGATCGGATTGCTCAAAGCGACGTTCAGCCACCTAATCGTCGATCTGTCGAAATCCTACAGCCCGCTCGACATGGTGGCGCTCGAGATGGCGAACCACGTGCTGCTGATCACGCAGCTCGACCTGCCGTGTCTGCGCAATGTGGTGCGGTTGATGATGTCGCTCGGCGAAATGGAAGGGATGAAAGACAAGATCAAGATCGTTGTCAATCGCGCGGGACTCGATGCCGGCCAGATCAGCTTGAAAAAGGCCCAGGAAACGATCGGCCGCGATATCTTCTGGCAACTGCCCAATGAATACCGCACGATGGTCGAAGTCCGCAACAACGGGGTGCCGCTAATCGAGCAGGCCCCGAAGGCTCCAATCACACAGTCGATCCTTCAGCTCGCTGAAGCACTCTCCGGGGATGGGAAGGCTGCCGATGAGGCTGACGGCGGCAAGCCCGGTAAATCCCGCTGGCTCGGCTTCCTCGGCAAATCAAAGGCCTAAGGGCCGATTCTTCATCGTACCGCCGGCAACCATGTTGAGTCTGGAGCCCACGGCGACGGTGGATTCCGCCCGGCCGAAGTTCCATCGCCGTTGGCGCTAGGATAAGCGAAACACGGTGGACGCCGGCAACATTCGGGGGGCTTTTCGCCATGCCCCGCGCGCAACCGTGAGCTATGGTTCCATTGGAAAACGATCGGCGCGGCCGCCTGAAATTGGCGACAGCGCCCTGAATTCAACGACGACAGAAGCGTCCTCCTCGATAATCACCGCGCCAATTCGTGAGCTGTCATGGCACCGACGAAGACCCCGCCGCTTCCGATGCGACCTGGCGAGAAAGCCCAGAGTTCCGATTTCGAGGCCCTGAAGCGCCGCATCCACACCAAGCTCGTCGATAAGCTCGATCTGACTCGAGTCGGCGAGTTGGAAGGGGATGTGTTGCGGCGCGAAATCCGTCTGGTCGTCGAGCACCTTTGCGACACCGAAGATACGTTGCTCAACCGCGGCGAACGCGAGCGGCTGATCGAAGAAGTGCTGGACGAAACATTTGGTCTCGGACCGCTCGAATTCCTACTCAAGGATCCGACGATCAGCGACATTCTGATCAACGGCCCAAAGAACATCTACGTCGAACGTCGCGGCAAGTTGGAAAGGACAACCGTCCAGTTCCGCGACAACAACCACTTGATGCAGATCATCGATCGGATCGTCTCGAAAGTGGGACGGCGCGTGGACGAAGTCTGCCCGATGGTCGATGCCCGCTTAACGGACGGTTCGCGTGTGAACGCGATCATTCCGCCCCTGGCGCTGGACGGGGCTTGCGTTTCGATACGCCGGTTCGGCTCCAATCCGCTCAAGTTGGAAGACCTGTTGAATTACAAGGCGTTTACGCCTGAGATGGTGATGCTCTTGGAAGGCGCGATCAAGGCCCGGTTGAATATCGTGATCTCCGGTGGCACAGGTTCCGGCAAGACGACGCTGCTGAATACCTTGTCGAGTTTCATTCCGAATACGGACCGAATCGTGACCATCGAAGACGCGGCCGAATTGCAATTGCAGCAAGACCACGTCGTGCGTCTCGAAACCCGTCCCCCGAACATCGAAGGCAAAGGGGCCATCAACGCGACCGATCTTGTGAGGAACGCACTGCGCATGCGACCCGAGCGCGTGATTATTGGCGAATGCCGCGGGGGAGAAACGCTCGACATGCTCCAGGCCATGAACACGGGCCATGCGGGCTCGATGACCACGCTCCACGCCAACACTCCGCGGGACGCGATTGCCCGTATCGAGACGATGATTACGATGTCTGGCTTCGAACTACCGCTCAGGGCAATGCGGCAACAGATCGCCAGCGCCGTCGATTTGATCGTTCAGGCGAATCGCTTGCAAGGCGGTCCTCGTAAGATTACCCACATCACCGAAGTGGTTGGCATGGAGCAAGACACGATCGTCATGCAAGACATTTACCACTACGCCGTGGAAGGGATCAACGAATCGGGCCGGGCGGTCGGGCGGTTTGAAGCAACGGGCGTTAGGCCCTCGTTCATGGATCGCCTTGAAGCCGCCGGCGTGCGTCTGCCCGCCAGCGCTTTCCGGCAACGCACCATGTTGGTGGATTAGTGTAAGTCGTTCCAATTCCGCTACCTGAATTGCAATACAAAACAGCCGACATCCGGCCGCTGCCGTATTCTTCGTTCTCCAATTTCCCAACCTCCGACTCCAGACCCTGAACATGAGTCCTTTGCTGATTTCTGTCGCGGTGTTCATGGCGGTGGCCGCCATGGTCGGCGTCGTGGCGTTTTTATTGCGCGGGGGGGCGGAAACGCGAGTTGAAGACCGGTTGGCCCAATTGACGGGCGCGAAGGTCTCCTCCGCCGCCAGGGACAACCTGCTTAAGGACAGCGGGGTCTTGGTGCAGCCGCTCGATGCCACGCAGGGAATCGTCGCCGTATTCTTGGCTCAATTCCGCGGCCTGAGTTTGTGGTTTCAACAGGCCGACACGACGATCGCTCCCTCGCGATTCTTCGCAATATGCGGCGTGCTGGCCGTGGCCGCGATGGCGGCGGGCATTGCCACCGCAATACACGTCGCGCTTGTGCCGCTGGTCGGGTTGTTCGCCGGCATGCTGCCCATCCTTTGGCTTATGTTCCGACGCAAGCGGCGCTTCAAGCGGTTTGCCAAGCAATTGCCCGACGCGCTGGAGCTGATTTCGCGTGCTTTGCGGGCGGGGCACAGTCTAGCCTCCGGTTTCAATCTGGTGGCCGAGGAAATGGATGCCCCCATCGGCACCGAATTTCGCAAGGCGTTTGAAGAACAAAACCTCGGCATTCCGCTCGACGAAGCCCTCGACGGCATGACCGAACGAATGCCGAACCTCGATTTGAGATTCTTCGCCACGGCTGTCATTTTGCAGCGGCAAACTGGCGGCGATCTGGCGGAAATCCTCGACAAGATCGGCCATTTGGTCCGGGAGCGATTTCAGATTTGGGGCCAGGTCCAGGCACTCACCGGCGAAGGCCGGCTGTCGGGAGTCGTGCTCTTGGCTTTGCCGCCCGTGCTGTTCGTCGCGGTGTGGCGGTTGAATCCGGATTACGTCCTCCCGCTGTTCACCGATCCTTTAGGCAAGAAGATGCTCATCGCCGCGGTCGTGATGCAGATTCTCGGCGCGCTAGTGATTCGCAAAATCGTCAACATCAGGGTCTAAGCCGTGTCTTCCACATCGGTCGATTTTTTCAGCTTCGCCAGGCTGATGCCGCTGGCCATTTTCGGCGTCGTCGCGCTAGCGGCTTGGGTCGCGCTCGAAATGTTCGGCGGGCGGAAGTCCCGCGCGACCGAGCGCCTCGACGAGCTGCGCAATCCCAACGCCCGCCGCCGCGAAGAAGCTGCCAAGGGTACGAAGGGAGACGCGATGGCCAAGGTTTTCGAGAGGGCCACGCCCGCCTTCGCAAAACCGCTTCAGCCCAAGAATGAATTCGAGGCGAACAAGCTGAAGGCCAAGCTCTCGGCGGCGGGCTTCCGCGGCAATTCCGCCTCAAGCGTCTTCCTGGGATTCAAGTTCATCGGCCTGATCGTCGGCTTGACCGTCGTCGGACCCACGATGTTGGCCGTGTCGGGCGCTACTCAGAAATCGCTGATTTACACGATCTTCGGCGCGGCGCTGATGTTCTATCTGCCCGACATTGTCGTCGGATTCATCGCCAGCAATCGAAAGAAGAGTATTTTCTTTTCGCTACCCGACGTCCTCGATCTGATGGTCGTCTGCGTGGAGGCTGGACTGGGCCTCGATCAAGCGATGCGCAAATGCAGCGAGGAGATGAAGAAGACGGCCCGCATCATCTCGGAAGAATTCGGCCTCTCGAATTTTCAGTTGCAGATGGGCCGCCAGCGTTCCGAGGTGCTCCAAGAGTTGGGGGTTCGCACCGGCGTGGACGATCTGCGCAGCCTGGCGGCCATTTTGATCCAAGCCGACAAGTTTGGCTCGAGCGTTGCCCAAGCGTTGCGCGTGCAGAGCGATTCGATGCGGACCCGCCGCCGCCAGCTTGCCGAGGAAAAGGCCGCCAAAACGGCCGTCAAGCTGATCTTTCCACTTGTGATTTTCATTTTCCCGGGGATTTTCGTCGTGCTTGTCGGGCCGGCCGCCATCACGATGATCAACCAGATGTTCCCGGCGATGGGCGGCCATTAGACGCCATCCGTGTCGGTTTTACCAGTTGCGCCGTTCGCAACAATCCGGCCCCAAGTGATGCGGCCATACGTGCCGATAGAGATAAAGACACTGCTGCGCGCCCCCGCTGCTAGCGGGTCGTCGAACGGACGCGGCTCGGCAATCGTTAGAGGCCGGAAAGTAAAGGAGTATCGGGATGCTCAAATCTGCCAGCAGCATCGGGCTTTTGCTCGCCGCAGTTTGCTTCGTTTCTCCCCTCAGGGGGCAGGACGCGTGGCACGACTTTTGGAATGAGGTTCACGTTGGCTGGCATCGCAACAACGAATGGCCGGCGCCGTTTTCCATGGCGGACAGACAAGCGGCCATGGCTCCGTTCTGCGGAATGATCGCCAACGGCTGGCAGCGGCAGAATCTGATCGGCGAAAACTATTTCGACGGCGGCTCGAAGAGCCTCAATAACGCCGGGATCGAGCGGATCCGCGTCATTCTCCGACAGTCACCGGTGGAGCATCGCATCATATATGTCGAGCGCGATCTTGACGACGACGTGACGAACTTGCGCATCGACGCGGTGCAGCAAGCGGTCGCGGCGCTGCAGCCCAAGGGACCCATGCCCGAGGTGGCCGTATCCAACATGGTCCCTGAAGGTCGCTCGGCCGAAATGGTAGCCGCGGAATACAAGGGATATACGAGTTCCGCTCCAACGCCGCGCCTTACCGCCCATAGCGCCGGCGGCAGCGGCGGAGGGGGCGGTGCTAGTACATCGGGATCAAGCGGCTCGGCTGGGGGCGGCACGAATTAAGCGGGCAATTGCGCGCATCCGGGGAAAACGCGAGTTGCGGCGCGCCCGAATTCGCTGCGTCATCCACATCGACATGGCACCGTTTAATTGCCCGCAGAGTCAGTGACTTTTCCCCATTTCCTCAATTCGGGTTTCAGTGAAAGAAGTGGTCGCGCCGATCAATAAGGCGACAGAGTCTTTGCATTCTTTAGATAAGATGGGCTAAATCGAGAATCGGCGAAGAGCAAGGAAGCATAAGTCTAGGAGCGACGGCAAGGAGGTGGCGGGTGCGCAAAGTTTCACGTTGGCTTAGTTCGCTTGCTGCGTCCGCTGCGTTGACCGCGGCTGGCTGCGCGAGTTCGACGACCGGCAACGGCGTGTCCAGCGCGACGGCGTGGCACTGGCCTTGGAGCAGCCCCGTCGCCGCGTCCGGGGCGCCAGCATTCGCTTCGGCGAGCGATCCGACCTCGCTGGCTAGCAAGCCGCCGAAGCCTGGTCCGGATTTGTACGTCGCCACGGCCCGAATCTATGAAAAATCGGGCGACCAAAATGGCGCTGCCAAACAGTATCAAAAGGCCCTGCAAATCGAGCCGGGTCATTTGCCGGCCCTCTTGGGCTATGCGCAGCTTCACGATAGCCAACGGGAGTATTCCGACGCCGATAAGCTCTACCAAGAGGCGATCCGTCGCCATCCAAAGGAAGCAGCCGCCTACAACGATCTGGGCCTCTCGTACGAGCGTCGCGGCAAGCTCGACGAATCGGCCCAGTCGATCGCGAAAGCGATCCAACTCCAGCCAGATAAGCCGCTTTATCGAAACAACATCGCGGCCATCCTGGTCGAAATGCATCGCAATGACGAGGCCCTCGCTCAATTGACACGCGCGCACGGACCGGCGGGCGCGCATTACAATCTGGCAATACTCTTGCATCGCAGCGGAAACGACCGCGATGCGCAATTTCACTTTGCCCAAGCGGCACAAATCGATCCCTCTCTGTCGGCCGCCCGCGAATGGGCGCGCCGTCTCTCGCCGGCTTCGACGAGTCCTACGCAGGTGGCTAGCGACGAACGGAATCCGACGCTCCGGCAGCCTTCCGAAAACCTGGTCGTAGCCGCGCGACGACCGGTTATCGTCAATGCCCCGATCCAAGAGATGCCGACCATCCCCAATTATAATTGCCGGCCAACGGAAGCGACTGCGGGCATAGCGCCCCAACCGACTCTAGCGCCTCCGGAGCCGAGGCTGGCATTGCAACAACCTGTCAGTGGCATGCGTTATCCGCAGTATGCCCCCGTGGCCGCGCCAAGCAATGGCGCGCTCCCGCCTTCGCCGGATGGCTTGAGCGAATTCCCCCCAGCGAGAGAAGGCTTGCGTGCATTGCCGCCGGTCGACTGACGGCACAGCGCAAAGTGTAGCGGAATTCGCCAGAACTCCCTGCCTTCACGGCCGCGCATCTCCGAATTCTGGCGAATTCGGCTAGGATCCGCCAGAATTCGCTCGCCGTGCTCATGCCAGCGGGCGGCACCTGGCGTGCTTGCTACGGCGCGCCTCGGATGGCCTCCAACTGGGCCTTGATTGCGGCGAATCGCTTGGGCGTCGCCTCGCCGCCGTCCAGCTTCGGATGAAACTGCAGCACCGAGTTGAGCACCTTCTCTCCCGTCTGCGCTTTGGCGATTGCAGCCGCTCTGTCGGCCGCTTGTAGACGCTTGGCCTGCGACAGCAAGCAGAACACCGTATTGTAGACTGCGTCGTAATAGCTCTGCTGCAAGCTCCGTTGGCGGTCGCTGAGCGTGCGTCCGCTCGGATCGGCGGGCGGCACGTAACGCTCGAGCCGGCGGCGAATCTCCGTCCAACTACCGATCGCGTCGTCGAACTTTGACGGGTCCTTCGCGGCCCAGTCCTGATAGATTTTCGCCCGTTCGACGAGCGGCTCGAGCGCGTCGGGGAATTCGGCGACGAGCTTATCCGCGACCTCCTTGGCCTCCTGATACTTTTCACGCTTGCGGAGCAAGCCGATCTCTTTGGCGCGCACCGCATTCAGGAGCAAAGCGTTCTGCTTGTCCTTCATGAAGTCCGGATCGGCATTGGCCTTTTCTAAAACATTGCGATACTGTTGCTCGGCCTCGTTGGTCATTTCGATGTCGCCGAACAGATTGCCGATATAGACCATCGTCTGCGGCGTAAGCTGCTGCCGCCCGGCCAGTTTCGTCAACAAATCGCCGAGCATGTTCTTGACAGAACTGAATTTGGCGCGAATCTTCTCGGCCTCCGCGGGCGGGGTCGAGTCGGGCAGATTGTTGAGCGTATCTTGAATCGTGCGGCGCTCGCCGTCGAGCCGCTGCACGAAGCTCACGAGCGCCGCGTTGATATCGGTCTTGTCTGGGCCGATGTCGATCAAGACGGCGCCGGCCTGTCCCGCCTTCTTGAAATCATTCAACCCCAGGTCGGCCCGCAGGGCGACGCTGAACATTTCGAGCATCGTCTTGTCGAGTTCCATCGGCTTGGCGGCACTGATCGTTGCCACGAATGGATCGACCACATCACTGGCTTCTTTGAATTCCTTGGCGTCGAGATGTATTTGCGCAAGCACCAGTTGAGTCTTCAACAGTCCGTCGGGATATGGATCGCCTGGTCTCAGGTTTTTCTTGGCCGCAGCGACGCTCTCGGTGAAATCGCGCACGGCCTTTTGACGGTGCTCTTCCATCGCCTTGGTGTTGCGGTCGGCTTCTTTCTTGTTTCGTTCAAGCAGATACAGGGTGTCGTGGATTCGGCCCCGCATGTCGAGCGCCTCGGCGTATTTGTCGGACGTTGGTTCGATCGATTCGTAGACCTGAAGCGCTTCAACGTATTTGCCGTCCATCGCATTGATTCGCGCCAAGGACATGCGGGCTTTATCCGCTTCACCTGTGCCGGGATAGGTAGTGAGCGTGTAATCAACCGCGTCTTTTAGCCGCTTGAGCGCGGCTTCGCGGTCAGCGGCAGCGACCTTCTCGGCCGCTTTGTCTCTGGCGGCGGCGGCGGATTTCTCCTGTTCCACCGTCAGCCGATGGAGCTGCGCCGCGCAATCGAGCGCAAACTCCATCGCCCTCTCGGCCGTAAGTGTTTTCTTGTAATCGCGGGCCACCTTTTCGGCGCCGTCAATCCAAGCCGTCCATTGCTGCTTGGTGATGTTTCCCTTTTCGCTTGCGGCTCTGTATTTCTCCGAGATCGGCTGCATGGCGCAACTGGCAAGCGCCTCTCGGATTCGCGACAATTGGCTCGCGTCTTTTTTCGCGCCTTGCTGCTCTTCGATTTCCTGAGCTTTATTGAGCCACTTGGTGGCTTCGTCCCATTGCTTCTTTTCCATCGCGCGGCCGGCTTCGTCCATCGCCTCGAAGACCGATTGCGGACTGTCCGCCGCGCCGGGCCGGAGGCGATTGCGCAGATCGATGAATTCGCGCTGGAACTCACTGGGGATGCCCGCCATCTCGCCGGCGATCTTGAGCGCCTCGCGGGTCAGCTTGTCTTTCTCCGACGGCGTGCTTTCCCTTTCGGCGGCGGCGGCGACGTGCTCGGCCAAGTCGAGCGCCGCGGCCTGGTATCCCCATTCCGTCTTCAAGTTCTTCTTGTATTCCTCGTTCTCGATGAATTCGCGGGATTGAGCCAGATACTCCTTTACCCGTCTTGGATTTCTAGCCAAGAGCAGCAGGGAAAAATGCTTGGTGCGAGCGAGGATGTCGTCGATCTCGGTCTTGACGTATATCTTGCTGTCTCTACCGGTTTCATTCGGAAAAATGGATTTGGCTTCCCTGCTGAGATCTTGGAAGTTTTCCAGGACCTCGTCGTAGATCGCTTTGGCGTCATCGAGTCCGTCCAATTCTTCATCCACCTTTCCGTTCCACGAATGAACGTAGAGCGCAAGCTGTCCTTCCGGGGAATTGGGGTCTTTGTCGCGATATTGTTGGAAAATGTCGTCGAGCGCTTTGGCCGCCGCATTGAGCGAGTTTCTCCGTTTGCCATCCTCCGCCTTCGCCGTGTACGTCTGGGCAATGTCGTAGTCGATGAGCGATAGCGGCGCCCGCGCTTGAACCAGATTGGTTTCGAGCCGCCGACGGGCGTCTAATAGATCGCGCTGCTTTTTTGTCAGGTTTGCGCCCCGCGGCGGCGGTCCCATTTGGGTCAAGCGGTCGCTCCAGTTCTTGACAACGGATTCCAAGAGCGGACGCGCTTGCTCATACGTCTTGCGCGCCGCGGCAAGCGCAGCGCTCTTTTCGGCGCCGTCCTTCATTCTGCGCCCGGCCACAAGCGCCTCGTTCGCCTGATCGACAACCATGGTGGCGCTGATCAACTGCGCCTGCAGCGCCCCCGGGTGATTGGGTTTGTCTTTAGCGAACTGGTTGAGATGCCTTTGCGCCTCGTCGATCATCCGGGCGCGCTCGGCAATGTCGCCGATAGACCGTGCCTCATCAAGCAGGCTCTTCGCCAATTCGAGATCCCAAACATCGACGACCGCAGCCGGTGCGTCGGGGCTCGTTCGCAGCGTTTTGAGATAGTCGACGGCCGTGTCGCCGTAGTGACGTTCTTGCAGTGCATGGAGGAAGGCCAGGTCGCGATCTTCGGCAAGACCGCGGCTCGGCATCGCAATCGCCAGGAAAACGACAAACCACCACGAGCAGCGATTGACGAGCATAAACCTACTAATTGGGGTCCGACGCCTTTCCTTCCGCCTTCTTTTTCTTTTCGACGTCACCCTTCGCCCCAGCTCCCTTCATCGCTCCGTCCCCCTTCGTGCCCATCTCGATTGGACCGGCGGGCTTGATTTCTTCCGGCTTGTCGAGCTTGTAGAGGGGCAGGTAGCGATAGTAGACCTCGAGCGTCAGGCAGGCCAGGCTGGTCATCATGATTCGCCCTCCGACGGGGCCCCAGGCGTCGCGAACCGGTTTGTTCGGGTCCCAGCTACCGGTGGCGCAGCCTTCGCGGGCCTGGCTCGTGACCAGGATCGTCCGCATTTTACGGTTCCAGGCGTCCCAGTCCTTGTCGGCCATATTGTGCATGACTTGAGTGGCATAGTACCAGTAATAAATGTTTCGGGCGCCTTGGTCATCCGGTTGGTTGGCCATCAGATACTGAACACCCCCCACGATCACCGGGTCCTGCCGGCCGGCGTGGAGATATTGGCTGCACAATAGGCCGACGGACGTCATCGACGGAATCGGCTCTGAGTCGGGCTGATAGGAGAACTCTCCGCCTTTGGCTCCCTTGGTTCCTCCGGCCGCCCCCTTGCTCACCGACATCAGCCAGCGCTTGGTGCCGTCGAGGACTGCCGGATTGACGTTCAAACCCGACATTTGAGCGCTCTTCAGCGCCATAAGCTGCCAACCGACGACCGAGGTGTCGCCGTCGTCGCCCGGATGATAGCGCCAGCCGCCGGTCCTAGAGTTTTGGGCCGCTTGAATAAAATTGATCGCCAACTGGGCCGCCCGACCGACGCTCTTGTCGTGGCTCATTCCGTAATCTTCGCAGAGCGCGATTGCCGCCAACCCGTGCGAATACATCTGCTGCTCGGCTCCGGCCGAAAGATCGCCGTCCGGCTTCTGATGCTGAACCAGCCAATAGACGCCGAGCGAAATGGTCTTTTGGAACGGACCAGCGCTCATGTGCGTTTGGCCGGCGGCCAGGAAGGGAAGGAGACCCATCGCCGTGGCGCCGCTGAGCGATTCTTGTTCGCCTGGACCGGTGCAGGTTTTGTCCTTGCACAACTTGGGATATTCTTTGAGGCTCCAATTCCCTTGGGGCATTTGATGATGGGCGAGCCAATAGAGAGCGGCCGCCACCGCGCGCTCGGTGTCCTTGGTGCCGCCATAGCGGCCCAGCAATGCTTTCCGAGATCCGCTGCCGCGGCCGCCGAAACCGCTCCCCTCGCCGCCACTGCCAGATATGCTGCCGACGCCGCTGCCGGGGCCGATCCCAGTCAAGCCGTTGATTTTAGCGCCAGAGCCAGGTGCCTTCACTTCAAAACCGCCAGTGCTGCCGAGATCGGGGGCCGCCGTGTCGGTCTTGACGCCGCCGCCGCGTTTTTCGAACGTCGCGCTATCATCATTGTATTCGGCCGTCTGAGCCGGCGTGCTCGGCTCCATCTGCATCAGCGTATCGGTGCTGAGCGTCTTGGGATCAACTTGCGGTTCGCCCAGTTCGTATGGCTTGAGCGGCGCATCGACCATCGCCGTCTGCTCGGCTTCCTCGAAGGTCGGGATTTCGTCGTTCGGTTTCTGCCCGGCGAATTTGCCGAGCAACAACAGCGACGCCAGCGCGACCATGTGCACCGTGAAGCTCACGGCCCACCAGGGCGCCTGCGTGCGAATCCATTCCGAGAGCATTCCGAGCACGGAATCGGAATCGTCGTGAAAGACCTCATCGGTGGTCTCGACGGCGCGTGCGTCCTCGCCTGCCATTTCGCTGCTCCAAGTTCCCGACGAGCGGAAAAAGATGTTCCAGTCGCCAGAATAACGACTTTTGAGAGTGGGCCTCGCCTCAATCGCATTATCCGTTGCAGGGCCATGCGCGGTCAAGCATTATTGGGCCCTCCGACTTCATCGAGCCATTCCTCGACCGAAGTGCCGGGCGGCGGGGGCAAATCGGTTGCCAACTCTGCCACGCTACGTCGGCGCTTCCCGAGGAATATGAATCCCAGCCAACTGACCAGGATCGCCGCCGCACCGCCGCCAAACAATATCAGCCACGGCAATTCGGACTCTTCCACCACGACTCCCGGCCGCGGGGCCTCCCAAGCGACTCGGCCGATGAACGACGGAGCGAGCTGCACTCGCGAATCGGGGGGCGCTTTGGCCGGAATGTAGCCTTGGTTGCGAAAGAAATATCCGACGAATCGCACGTCCTCGCGAACGTTCGGCCCGATCGGCAAGCCCGCCGGCGGATCGTAAACGACGAAGTGTAGGAACCGCCCCCGGGATTCGTCAGTCGTTCCCCAGACCTCGTAAAGCGTCGCCGGCGGACGCGGCGCGTCGTCGTCCTCGTCGCGAAACGCCAGCTTCACGTCGAACTTGATGACCTCGCGAACGTGCACGTCAAAGGCGAAGATTTCGCCCGGCTGCCGGAATTCCTGCGGGGACGTGACAAATTGACCATAAGTCGGATTGCGCTCTGCCGCGCGGGCTGAAAGCCGCTGGTACGGCTGATCGATGACCCAGCGCACGAGACGGCGGTACGCCGACATTTCCTCCGGCTGGATCTGCACCGAACCGTCGGCAACGAAGTCGAAATCCTCCGCAGCGCCGCTGAGTTCCGCTTCGTCCTCGTCGGTCGGGCCGGTGGCAATGGGAATCTTTTTCGGCTGCGGCTCGCCTTCGGTCGTCTTCGCGGGCCTATTTTCTGCTCGGCCATCGACGGGAATGGATGGAGTTGGCGTGACGGGCATTTGATCTGGCCGCGATTTGTCGCTGCCGCCTTCTTGGCCGACGACCTGATTTGCTTGCCCCGGTTTGCTCACGAGCCATTGCCATGTGCCCGGGTTGCTCGCCGTCTTGATCATCATGCCGAGCACGACCAGCATGCAGATCATGGTCATGAGCCGGCCGAATTCCGCCCCGCGGAAGAGCCGCCTGGGGCGCTGGCGCTCGATGCGTGGCACGCTAGGGATTTCCTTCCTCGACGAGGCTCAGCTTCGAGAGTTTGTTTTTCGGATCGCCGCCGACCGATTGATGCGTGCAGACCCCCAGGACTCGCATCAGCTCCTCGTACTTCAGCTTGGGGTCGACTCCGATGATCACTTGATCGAACGGGCTAGTCGGACTCCCGAGTTTGCTCTTCAGTTCGGCATCGAGCATGGCCAGACTAGGATCGACCGTCACATTCTGCTGCACGACAGTGATCTGCCCCAGCATTCCATTCTCGGTGGCGGTCAAGTGGATCGGGAGCGTGTTGAATCCGGCCACGGGATTCTTGTCGTTCGGGTTCTCGCCCGCCACCTGTTTGGCGGCTTCGGTGGCCAGCGGCTGGGGCGGCGGCATGCGGAGCTGGATTTGCCCTTCAACCGGCGCCGGCTTGAACGTCAAGATGAAGAACGTCAGGATCTGAAACGCCATATCGAGCATGGCGGCCAGATTGAGTTCGACTCCTTCGGGCGATTTGCGTCTTGCCATTGCTCAAGTTCCCTTGGCCTTGTTCATCGCGCGAAAAGCGAAACTGCGAAAGCCATTATCCTGGCAGGCTTTGATCACCCGATTCACCTTGCTAAACGGCGTGGATCGGTCGGCCCGGATGATGACCGTCGTCGGCAACTCATCCTTTTCGGGATCGAAATCGGAGTGCGCCCGCCGCTCGGCGAGTTTGTATATTTCGGCCTGGGTCGAGATATAACCGGGAATGCTCTCGTCGGCATAAGGATGACCGTAGACCGTGAATTGTCCCTTGTTGTTCAGGTTCAACATGAAGAACGACCGCTTGTCGTCTTTGTCGATCGGCCGGGCCGAGCCGACGATCGGCAAATCCATCGCCTTATCCATCAGATTGGCCTTGAAGTTGATCACGAGCATGAAAAACGTGATCAACTGGAAGACCATGTCCAGGATCGGCGTCAGATTCGGTTCGGCCCTGGCCTTATTCGATAGCGATGCGGTCATGTCGCCCTCTCAAGGCCGGGCGGCCTTCGCAGCGGCCACTTGGGGCGCGGGACCCGAACCGGCCCCCTTGCCGCGAGCCGCATGGGCAAAGTGGCGCAGGAATTGATCCGCGCGCACCATCGTGGTCACGGAAATCGTCGACACCCGATTGCGGAACAACGCATAAAAGTAAATCGCCGGCACCGAAAGGAACACGCCCTCGAAGGTGATTACCAAGGCCTGTGAAATGCCTTTGGCCACCAGCGTCGGATCGAGCGAATCGCCGCCGCGGGCAATCGCGCCGAAGCTTGAAATCATCCCCATCAACGTTCCCAACAGCCCGATCATCGGCCCCAGCGTTCCCAGCACGGCCAACATGCTGATCTTCTTCTCCATCTCCGTGGTCACGGATTCGCCGACCTTTTCCATCGCCTCGCGCGCCTCGGCCAAGCCGTTGGGCAGCTCGCCGATGCCGGTCGCTAGCGCGGTGCTGAAAAACGAGTTATCTTCTTTCACCACGCCGAAGATGCTCTTGAAATCGCGCTGGTCGAGTAGCGCCTCGCAACGGGCGATGATCTCGGGAGGCATCGCGATGATCGGCCGCATTTCCAGGAACAACCGGCTGACCGTGGCGACGAAATAAATCGAGAGGCCCAAAATGAATAAGCCGATCCACCCCGAAGATTCAACAATCCACGAAATCTTCGATTGCTGGTCCTGTTTCGGCTTGGCGGCTTCCTTGGCCGCGTCGGGAGCGGGCGCCGCGGCGGCGTCAGGCGCGGCCTTTGCGCCGGCTTTGTCGTCCTTGGCCTCCTGGGCATACGTGCAGCGCGGCGCGGAGACCGCCAGGGCCAGAATAGTCCCCGCCAGAAGCAGTATCCGCGACCAAGCCTTACCGTCGCCGCGCCTCGTACCGGCCACGCTGTGCCGTTCTCGATTCGACATTTCGCCTTCCTCTGGTTAGTTCCTATCCGAAAACCGCCGGGGACTGTCCCCTTTTGTGGAGTCTTCGCAACAAAAGGGGACTGTCCCCTTCTCCTCAGGCGGTTTTCGGATAAGTTCTCGGTTCCCCGCCACGAACGCATTTTTCGGGCGTAATTGCATCCTGTTCCCGTCTGGAATCGTTGTCAAGAGATTAACGGCGATTTGCGAAGGCCGCGACTCCGCGATGGGCAGCGCATTCCGTTTCTTCCGCCCGCAGAGCCAAACTTATTCCCGAAATGTTGAAATCCATGGGCTCGCATGTTAAAAGTGCAGGCTGCCTCGCTATTTCCCGCCCGATTTCCCTCCCCTTGGAGAACTACTCATGTCGCCAGCCCGTCGCTTGCTGTTCCCGCTGCTGTCCATCGCCCTGAGCGTCGCTCTGGTCGCCCATATCGTGGCGAGCGAATACAAGAGCGGCAAGAAATGGGCCGAGCCGAAAGTCGTGACTCCCGGCGACAACGGCAGCCCTCCATCGGACGCGATCGTGCTCTTCGACGGCAGCGATCTCTCCAAGTGGGAAGACGCCGGCGGCAAGGGCGAACCGAAATGGACCGTCAACGATGGCGTGGCAACCGATCGTGGCGGCGACATCCGCACGAAAGATTCCTTCGGCGATTATCAATTGCACGTCGAATGGGCCGAACCGGATAAGGTGGTCGGGGATAGCCAAGGACGCGGCAATAGCGGCGTCTTTCTAGCCGATCATTACGAGATTCAAGTGCTCGACAACTATAACAACGCCACTTATTGGGACGGCGCTTGCGGCGGAGTTTACAAGCAATGGCCCCCGATGGTAAACGCCTGCCGCAAGCCCGGCGAGTGGCAGACGTACGACATCCTTTTCGAGGCCCCGCGTTTCGACGACCAGGGCAAGGTGCTCAAGCCGGGTTACGTCACCGTGCTGCAAAACGGCATCGTCGTGCAAAACCATTCCGAGATTCTCGGTTCGACATCCTGGGACCACCCGCCAGCCTACGAGCCGCACCCGCTCCGTCAACCGATTCGCTTGCAGTACCACGGTAATCCGGTCCGATTTCGAAACATCTGGCTCCGCGAGATGAAACCGGCGGTCGAAGGATAGGGAACGCGGTTGCGGCAGCGGTAGGGTGCGTCGAGGCTCGGCGCTGACGCACCGCGGAGCACGATGAATCGGACCGCTGTGGAAGGTTCCGGTGCGTCCGCGCGGACTTGACGCACCCTGCGGCTACGCTTGGCTGCCTCGCGTACCGCGGCGCGTGAGATACGCCAGGGCCGCGAAATCGTAGACCGCATGCGCGACGATCGGGGCAATTAGATTGCCGGTCGCCATCCATAGGCAGCCGAAATAAATGCCGATCATCGTTGCCAGCGCAGCGTAGGCCGGTGTGATGATGTGCGCTAATCCAAATAACATGCTCGCCAGCGCGATCCCGGCCGCGACGCCGAGCCACTTCGAAAGCGCTGCCTGAATCAATCCGCGGAAGAGCAACTCTTCGCCCAATCCGCCCACTAGCGAAATAAAGGCAAAATCGAGCAGCGTGCAGCCGGCGAAGAGGGGCACGACGAATTCATCCACGACGCGGTTGAGTCGCCCCAGCGGCCCGATCCGCAATTGCCGCAGCGCGAGCATGGCCGCCAAAAGCGGCGCGCACGCGGCCAATCCCCAGCCGGCTCCCGGCCAGGTCCACCGAATCTGCGCCCAGGGCTGCGTCGGCAAAAGCCGGCCCAACGCGATCGCCACCAGCGCAAGCGATCCTTCGAATAGAATCGCGTTGCGGACGAAATGGCTGGGCGACTGAGCGGGGATCGACATCGGGAAGTCGGGAGATGGCAGGAGGCATTCGGCAGTCCGCGCGGGAATCGACACGGCGCGTTCAACGTAGCAGCCTGGACCATTGCCGCACAATTGCGATTGAAGTATGCGTAGCGGAATTCGCAAGAATTCCGATTCGTCGAAACGCGAACCTCCGACTGAATTCTGGCGAATTCAGCTACGGCCAAAGCCAAACTTTCATAACAGGTTTCCTTGTCCAGCGCTGATGGCGATGATAGGCTAAAAAGTTTGGCGTAACTCGATCCGCCACGCCAGGGTGATTTGCAAGCCATGAGCGTCGAGGCAGTCTCCAATCCGATTCCGTCGCCAGCCTCCGCTGCCGCGCCGCCCGTTCCGGACACAAACGGCGTGGCGGGGGCGGAAATGATCCGCGTGCGCGGCGCGCGGGTCCATAATCTTCAGAATATCGACATCGACATCCCGCGCGACCAGCTCGTCACCATCACCGGCCCGAGCGGCTCCGGCAAGAGTTCGCTGGCTTTCGACACGCTTTTCGCCGAAGGGCAGCGGCAATACATCGAGAGCCTGTCGGCCCATGCCCGGCAGTTCGTACACCAGCTCGAGCGCCCGGACGTCGACCTGATCGAAGGCTTGCAGCCAACGATCTCGATCGACCAACGGGCCGGCAGCCAGAACCCGCGGAGCACGGTCGCCACGGTCACCGAGATCTACGATCACTTGCGGCTGCTCGTTGCTCGGCTGGGCACCCCGCACTGCTTTCAATGCGGCGCCCCGATCCGGCAGCAATCGCCCGAGGAGATTCTCGAGGAATTGTTGCAGCTTCCCGCCGGCACGAAAGCGATGCTGCTGGCGCCGATCGTTCGCGGGCGGAAGGGGCAGCATCGCGAGGTCTTCGCCACGATTCGCAAGGCCGGCTTCATCCGCGCCCGAGTCGATGGCGAGCTTGCCGACGTCGACAATCCGCCGGAGTTGAACGCTCGCAAATCGCATCAGATCGAGGCCGTGATCGATCGGATCGTGATCCGCGAGGGGATCAACGACCGCCTGGCGGAGTCGATTCAAATGGGCGTGTCGCAGGGCGAGGGCACGCTGCTGGTGAGCTATTTCGAGCGGGCGAGCGACGAAAGCAGCGATGGCACTTGGCACGACTTGCTCTATAGCACGCTGTATGCGTGCCCAAATTGCAAGATCAGCTACGAGGAACTCGAGCCGCGCACCTTCAGCTTCAACAGCCCCTACGGCGCCTGCCCGACATGCGAAGGGCTCGGCACGCGGATCGAATTCGACCCCGATTTGATCCTACCGGACTTGAAACTTTCGCTCGGCGAGCGGGCGATCGCTCCCTGGAAGAACGACACGGACACGGCCGAGCGGCAGCACAAAAAGCTGCTCGCGCCGTTTCTCGATTCTCACTCGGTCCGCTGGAACACGCCGCTGTCGGAATGGAAGCCGGCGGCGATGCAGCAATTCCTGCGCGGCGATGGCAAGGATTTTCTCGGCCTGTTGATCTTGCTCGAAAAGGAATTCGCCACGGCGACGCGCTCGGCCACGCGCGAACGGCTCGAAAGCTTCCGCGGAGAAGTTGTATGCCCGGCTTGCCAGGGCGCTCGGCTGCGGCCCGAGGCGCGGAGCGTGCGCTTCGGCGGGCGGGCGATTCACGAAATCGCGGCGCTCAGCGTCGATCGGGCCGCCGAATTCTTCGCCGGCGTCGAGGTCCATCCCGACGATTTGCCGATCTACGAGCCGATCGCCGGCGAAATCCGCAACCGCCTGGCGTTTCTGTCGAAGGTCGGGCTGGATTATATCACGCTCAGTCGCCCGGCCGACACGCTCAGCGGCGGCGAATTGCAACGCGTCCGCCTAACCACTGGCATCGGCTCGGGGCTGGTCGGCGTCTGCTACGTGCTCGACGAGCCTTCGATCGGCCTGCACCCGCGCGACAATCAACGGCTCATCGAAGCGATCCGCCAACTGCAACAGCAAGGGAATACGGTCCTGGTCGTCGAGCACGATCAGGAGATGATGCGCCAGGCCGATCGGCTCATCGACATGGGACCCGGCGCGGGGTTGCACGGCGGGCGAATCGTCGCCCAGGGAACGCCGAACGAGGTTGCCGCCGATCCGGCATCGCTCACCGGAAAGTATCTCTCGGGGAAGCTGCGAATTCCGCTCCCCGACGCCCGCCGGCGCGTCGCCAAGACCCGCTCGATCACGATCGAGGACGTCACGACCAACAACCTCAAGGACGCCAGCGCCATGTTTCCGCTCGGCGTGTTTGTTTGCGTCACCGGGGTGAGCGGCTCGGGCAAAAGTTCGCTGTTGAACGAGACGTTGGCCCGAGCGATCACGCGGCGGTTGACCGGCATCGGGCCAAAGCCGGGGCCGCACGGCAGCCTCCGCGGCGTGAACCAGATCGATAAGCTGGTCGAGATCGACCAATCGCCGATCGGCCGCACGCCGCGGAGCAACCCGGCCACATACACCGGAATGTTCGACGAGATTCGCCGCGTGTTTGTCGAGACGCGCGAGTCCCGGCAGCGCGGCTACCGCTCGGGGCGATTCAGCTTCAACACGAAGGGGGGCCGCTGCGAGGAGTGCCAGGGGCAGGGAGTGCGGAAGTTGGAGATGAATTTCCTGCCGGATTTATACGTCGCATGCCCGGTCTGCGAGGGAAAGCGGTTCAATCGGCAGACGCTCGAAATCCTTTATCGGGGCCGCTCGATTGCCGACGTGCTCGAAATGCGGATCGAGGAAGCGAGCGGATTTTTCGAGAACTTTCCGGTGATCCACCGGCTGCTCAAGAGCCTCGAAGAGGTCGGCCTCGGCTATCTGCAACTCGGCCAGCCCTCGACCACGCTTTCTGGCGGCGAGGCCCAGCGGATCAAGCTGGCCACCGAACTCGGCCGCGTCGATACGGGCAAGACGCTCTATCTCTTGGACGAGCCGACGACGGGCCTGCACTTCGACGACATCAAGCGGCTCTTGCAGGTGCTCCAGCGGCTCGTGGATCGCGGCAACACTGTGATCGTCATCGAGCACAATCTGGACGTGATCAAGACGGCCGACTGGATCATCGACCTCGGCCCGGAAGGAGGCGACGGCGGCGGCCAAATCGTCGCCACCGGCACCCCCGAGCAAATCGCGGCGCTCGATGACAACCACACCGGCCGCCACCTGCGGCCGCTATTGAACGGATTGGTCGCGAAGTGAGAGCGGCGCAATCCAGCGAGGGGTGGCCAGCGCAGTCGGCCAGTGCTCTCTCGACGCGACCGCTCCGCTACGATCTCGCGCCCTATGAAATCACAAGGAAATCTGAATAGCGCACTGGCATCGGAAATTGCTTCTAATGATGGAAAGTCGCCTCGCGCTTCGGCGCTGGCCGACTTCGCTGCCCATTGCCACCCAGCCGCCATCTCAGGCCGCTGCTCGATGGGACGCTTCGATGCCGGATCAGTTCGTCGGAATCGAATTCGGATCCAGCGGAAACACTTGATATTGCAAGTAGGGGTTCGGATTCGGTGGCACAATCCTGTTGTTGGGAGGTTGGCACTGCGATCCCGCCGAGGTCATTAACGTGGAGTACAAGCCATACGTGATTGAGTCCGAAATAAACGCCTGATGGCCATCGCAAAACGTTACCACGACACCGCCTGGATGATTACTCGATGGACGCGCCGGGATGCTCGAAAGTTTCAGTAAGTTAATGAACGCATTGTCGTTCGGGCTGTTATCATTCTTGACGGCCATATAGTTGATCAACGTCGCCTGCGCGGGCGGCGCATTCCCACCTAGTGGTTGGACACTCGGATCCCAGAGCATGCATTGATTAGACTCAGCCGTCGGATCACCGTACGGATAAGTATTCGACACAGCCGGCATGATATAAGACACGGCGTCCAGGTTCTCGCTCAAAGCGAGTGTCGTCCCGGTCCCATCGTGACGCGCAATATTATCCAACGTCGGCGAAGTGCCTTGCCGTGGATCCGGAAGCCCCGGAATCGGATAGCGATAATCCCATGCGCCATTTTGCGGCCAGTCAGCGGGAAAACTGGTATTGTTGTACACGTTGTAACAGCCGCCGTTGACCACATAGGTAAGTGGCCCATTGCTTCCACCGACCTTTTGGGCATCATCTGGACAAATCAAAAGTGCAAGGGTTGGTGGAGTATTCCGAACGCTCATGTAAGAATTGTTGCCGATCTGGCCGATCGTGAGGTCGGTGCGCCCTAGCTGCGCCATGAGCCCTTCGGCCCATCCGAAAGTGTATTGCACGTTGCCGTTGTTTGGGTCCTGCTGCGAAAGCGAAACTTCCGCTGGCATTCGGTTTTGTTGGGTTGCGAAAAGCGCCATCGCCAAACCGATCTCATGCTGGTTGTTCATGCACTGGGTCCTTCGGGCGGCCTCGCGGGCTTTGCCAATCACCGGGACCAACAGCGCCATCAACATGGCGATGATCGTGATCACCACCAACAATTCGACTAACGTAAAGCCTCGCCGTGCATGACGTGCCATGATTCTCGCTCCTCTTCAAAAGATCGCGCCCCCGGTAGCGCGTGCCTCGAACGACACGCCCGCATTATCGCAAAAACCTACCGGGCAAGCAATCGAACGTGCCGAATTCGCAAAAGATTTCGATTCACGATCGATATACGCGGGGAACCCGGCAGGGTTCCCAGAGATTAGCCGGCGATTGAGGCCGTGAGGCCGACATCGCCGGTCCGTGGGTCCAGGCGGGCGCTCCGATCCCTGCAGGGATCGCAGCCGCCGCGCCCGTCAATCAAGATATCGCGGATCGTATTCTATTCCTGACTTCTCCAACAACTCGATCAATTCCTCCCGAAATGATTTCGTGCGGTGATGCTCCTCTTGACGCTTGATATAGCGACGCACCTGCTCCCGCGCCGGGCTCACCGTGAACGCGGAATAGCCTTCCTGCCACGAGAAATTGCCGGCGCCAATCTCGTCGTGAACCCAAACGGATGACGCCTTCTTGAGTTCGCGCATCACGTCAGCCAGACAGTGCGTGGCCTTCAACCCGACGAGGAGATGGACGTGATCAGCCACGCCGCCAATCTCGTCCGGAACTCCACCGCGGCCGCGAATCGTCCCGCCCATGTATCCGTGGAGGCGATCTCGCCAAGATGATTCAATAAGCGGGGCACGGCCTTTCGTGGCGAAGACCATGTGATAATGGAGGCTCAGGTACGTGGATGACATGGTGATTCACCTGTTGGATTGAAAACTCTGGCACCCTTCCGGGGTGCGTGCGCATTTTTCGCTCGCGTTTCCGGCGGTGGCGGCCTACGGCCTCGACCGCCGGCTAATGTCTAACATCCTTTCAGGATGTCGTTAGGGCCGCCCATCATCAGCGCCCGGCATCGCAACCGCCGCGCCTCGGCATGGCAGGCTCGGATTCGGCGGGCCATTTCGGCCACGAGCGCGTCGTCATCCAATTGGGCGATCTCGGCGGGCATGAGCGGCTGGCCGAACTGGATGTGGATCGCCGCCGGCAGCGGGAGGGGCCGGGTGCGCGGCCAGGAGTCGTAGGACCCCTCGATCCCGACCGGGACCAGCGGCACGTTCGCCCGGCGGGCCAGCGCGCAGAACCCCGGCTTCAGCTTGCCCACCTCGCCGTCGCGAGAGCGGGTTCCCTCGGGAAAGATCAGCACCAGTTCGCCGCGTTTCAGCCGCCGCAGCGTTTCCTTTAGGCCACTGAGGCCCAGGCCCTCGCGGTCGAGCGGGATGGCGTCGAGCGAATCGATCAGCCAGCGGAACGGGGCAAAGCGGAAGAGCGTCTGCCGGGCGAGATAGTTGAGCCGCCGGTCGGTCGCCAATCCGACGAGCACCGGGTCGAGATGGCTCTGATGATTCGACATCACCAGCGCGCCCCCTTCGCCCGGCACGAATCGCCGCTCGCGCACTCGAATCCCAAATACCACAACGCCCACCAACCGGCAGAGGATCCGCAGAAAGTCGTACCAGAGCCGCTTCGGCAGAGACCGTTGAGCCATTCGGACTAGTCGCGAGGATGGTGAGGATGCTAATGGACCATTCGCTGGCGGACGATGGATTCCAGTTTATCGACGACCTCGGCGGGCGAGAGGCCGTCGGTCGAGAGGGTGGTCGCGTCGGACGCCGGGACCATCGGGCCGACCGAGCGGCTGGCGTCGCGCGTGTCGCGCTGGTTCTGTTGCGCGAGGATTTTCTCCAGCGGAATCTGTTCGCCGCGCGCGACCAGGTCGTGCTGTCGGCGGCGGGCTCGCTCCTCGGGACTGGCGGTGAGGAAGATTTTGCACTCGGCCTGCGGGAATACGACCGTTCCCTGATCGCGCCCCTCGCTGACGATGTTTGCGCTCCCCGCCGCCCGCCGCTGCCACTCGACAAGGATAGCACGCACGCCGGGATTGTCGGCCGCGTAATGCGTCACTCCGGTGATTCGGCTGGTGCGGATGGCGTCGGTCACGTCGGCGCCGTCAAGGAAAACACGATCGCCGCGCAGCTCGACGCTAAGCCGACCGGCCAGCTCGACGAGCGCCGCCGGATCGCTCCAAGTAAGATTTCGCTCAACGGCCGCCAGCGCCACCGCCCGATACATGGCCCCCGTGTCGAGAAAGCGGAATCCCAGCCGGCGGGCCAATTCGCGAGCCGTCGTGCTCTTGCCCGCTCCCGCGGGACCATCCAGCGTGACAATCATACAATGAAGGTTTTGGGGATAGTCGTTGCCACACCAATACGCGAACTCCACTCCCTCTGGGAGAGGGAGAAGTCTGTGCGGCTGCGCCGCACTGGTCGTGTCACACGGCAGCGGTCGTGCCACGCCGCATTGGTCGTGTCACACCGTCGCGTCCGCCGCACGTCTCGGGCCCGCCGTTATGCCAACAGCTTGCGCAACACGGTTTGCAGAATCCCGCCGTTGCGATAGTAATCGAGTTCCACCGGTGTGTCGATTCTCACGCGGACGGGGATTTCCTTGACGCTCCCGTCGGCCGCAGCCGCGCGAACCGTGATCGTCGAGCGCGGCTTGAGCGAATCGTCGGCCGGAATGTCGAACCGCTCCTCGCCGGTCAGCCCGAGTTCCTGCCAGGGCTTCGGCAGCACGAGCGGCAGCACGCCCATGCCGACCAGATTGCTGCGGTGAATTCGCTCGAAGCTCGAGGCCAGCACCGCCCTTACGCCGAGCAGCATCGTCCCCTTGGCGGCCCAATCGCGGCTCGAGCCGGTGCCGTATTCCTCGCCCGCCAAGATCACCAGCGGCACTCCCTCGGCCTTGTACTTCATCGCCGCGTCGTAGATGCTCATTTCCGCTCCGTCGGGCAGATGCCGCGTCACGCCCCCTTCCGTGCCCGGCGCGAGCTGGTTGCGGATGCGGATATTGGCGAAGGTGCCGCGGGTCATCACGCGGTCGTTCCCACGGCGAGCGCCGTAGCTATTGAAATCGATCGGCTTCACGCCTTGCTGTTGCAAATACGTCCCGGCCGGGCTAGTCTTCGCGATCGAGCCGGCCGGCGAGATATGATCGGTCGTCACCGAGTCGCCCAGCGCCGCGAGCACCCGCGCGCCGCGGACAGGCTCGATCGGTCCCGGGTGCGGGGCCAGGTCGATTAGGAACGGCGGCTCTTGGATGTACGTGCTGTCCGATTGCCAATCGTAGAGTTGCCCCTCGCTCGTTTTGATCCGGTTCCACTTCGGATTGCTGTCCCAGACGCTCTGGTAACGGTTGCGGAACATCGCCGGCTTCACGGCCGCGGCGACGGTTTTCGCGATCTCCTCTTCCGTCGGCCAGATGTCCTTGAGATAGACGTCCTTGCCGTCCTTGCCCTTGCCGAGCGGCTCGGTCACCAAGTCGATGTCGGTCGTGCCGGCCAGGGCATAGGCAACGACCAGCGGCGGGCTGGCCAGATAGTTGGCCTTCACCGACGGATTCACGCGCCCCTCGAAATTCCGATTGCCGCTTAGCACGGCCGCGGCGACCAGATCGCCATCCTTCACGGCCTTCTCGACGGAGTCAGGCAATGGCCCGCTGTTGCCGATGCAGGTGGTGCAGCCGTACCCGACCGTTTGGAAGCCGAGCGCATCGAGAGACTTTGTCAGACCCGCCTGCTCCATGTAATCGGTGACGACCCGCGAGCCGGGGGCAAGGCTCGTCTTTACATAGGTCTTGACCGTCAGCCCCTTCTCGACTGCTTTCTTCGCCAGGAGGCCAGCGGCGAGCATCACCGACGGGTTGCTCGTGTTCGTGCAGCTTGTAATGGCGGCGATCACGACCGCCCCGTGGCCGATGTTGGCCGAATGGCCGTTGTCGACCACCTGCGCCGTGCGGGTGAGGGCCTTGTCGTCGAGAGCGAAACCCCGCTCGGCAATCGGCGCCCGCAGCGCTTTGCGGAACGACTGCTTCACCGACGAGAGCGGCACGCGATCCTGCGGCCGCTTCGGTCCCGCCAGGCTCGGCTCGACGGCGCCCAGATCGAGTCGCAGCGTCTTCGAAAAAATCGGAGCGGCTGAATCGTCCGCTCGAAACAAACCTTGCTCTTTATAGTACCGCTCGACGAGTTGCACCTCGGAGTCGGTACGGCCGGTCATCCGCAGATAATTGAGCGTCTCGGCATCGATCGGGAAGAAGCCCATCGTCGCGCCGTATTCGGGCGCCATGTTGCCGATCGTCGCTCGATCGGCCAGCTTCATGTGGTTCATGCCGGGGCCGAAGAACTCGACGAACTTTCCGACCACCCCTTCCTTCCGCAGAATCTGCGTCACCATCAGCACGAGATCGGTCGCCGTGGCGCCAGGCGGCAAACGGCCGGTCAGTTCGAAACCGACCACTTCCGGCAGCAGCATGTAGAGCGGCTGCCCGAGCATCACGGCCTCGGCCTCGATGCCGCCGACTCCCCAGCCGACCACCCCTAGCCCGTTGATCATCGTCGTGTGGCTATCGGTGCCGACGAGCGTGTCGGGCACGGCCACCTGCTCGCCATCCTCGGGCCGTAGGAAAACGCATTTCGCGAGAAATTCGAGATTCACCTGATGCACGATCCCGATGTTCGGCGGGACGACGCGGAAATTGTCGAATGCCTTCTGCCCCCAGCGGAGGAATTCGTATCGCTCGCGATTGCGGGTGAATTCCAGCTCGACGTTCAGATCGAGCGCGTCGTCCGAGCCGAAGCGATCGACCTGCACCGAATGGTCGATCACCAGATCGACGGGGACCAGCGGATTGATCCGCCGCGGATCGCCGCCAAGCCGTTGCATCGCGCTACGCATGGCCGCCAAATCGACGACGCAGGGGACTCCCGTGAAATCCTGGAGCACGACTCGGGCAGGCTTGAATGGGATTTCGACCTCCGCCGGCGCAGCCGCTTTCCAGGCGGCCAGATTCTTCACGTCCTCTTCCGTCACCTCGTAGCCATCACAATTGCGCAGCAGTGATTCGAGCAACATGCGAATCGAGAAGGGTAACTCCGAGATTCGCCCCATCCCAGCGTCCTCGAGCTTCGACAGCCGATAAATGGCCGCGCGCCCAGAGCCGGTGTCAAACGTGTCTCGAGCGCCGAAGGGATCCTTCATCCGCGATGAACCGTTCATTTCAGGCCGTCCTTCGGAAGGGGGCTGGGGACTGGAAACGCGCATGCGACGAACCTGATCGCCGAATCCAAAACCGGAAA
>DASZFO010000310.1 GCA_035939775.1 Pirellulales bacterium
TCTGCAAAACAGGCTCGATTGCGGACGCACCGCGCTCCCAGCGATTCCTCTGGATACTTTTCTCGAACAATCCCGGTCCGTAAACTGTGAAAAGCACATGATAAATCTGGGATTAATCACAGTAGGCCCCTGCAGCGTTGGTCGGCCTGCCGCGGCCATAGTAGCGACTGATGTTCCGTATTAGCTTATGCGAATGGCGCCGCATTTGGCGCCGGGCTTATGTCGCCGCGGGGGCGAGAGCCCGAGGATACGCGTGGCGACGCCAACAACGCCGTCGTGGCAGCCGTCGGCTACAACTTCCGGCTCCTCATCGAGTGGCTGAGGATTTTATGAAGCTTGATCCTCGCCGCCTTCGCCGCGCACCCAAAATTCACCCGCGCGGAAAGGGCTATTTATTCACGGACGACTAACGGAGAAACGACGAGTTCGAGCGTTTTCCACTTGCTGTATTTGTCCGGCGGCAGCTCGGTAAATGGTTGGCATGTTTCGAGCGCAGTGATGGCGGCATTCAAAAGTATCCCCGAATCTGGCGACAGGGACGCGTCCAAGAGCTTGGGCTGTGACGCAAGGGTGCCATCGCGCTTGAACGAAATCCGCAGCACGATCGCGACCTTATCGTCGATCAGCGGTATCCAGGCATGCGTGCATGAGCTGAGGCGTGCCTTGAACGCCGCGGTATCATCGTGCGCCAGCTTGGCGGGCTTCGCCGACGGAGCATCGAGGCCGCCGCCAATCCGTCCGTTTGGGAGCCCAAGCGGCATCGTAAACATTTCACCAGCCTTCGGCTGGTCCGCTGCTTCCTTGGGCCGTTCCTGCGGTTCGCGCGCGGGCGTGGTCGGAACAAGCAGCGGCTCGTCGGCCAGAGGCTGCGTCTCGGGCTCCTCCGGCCGCGTTGTCGGCTGGGCGGTCTGTTCGGTGCCCTTGCGTTTCTCTTTCAGATTGGCTTGCGCCTGTTTCAGCGATGGCAAGGCCGGTTTGGGCTCCGGCCGACCGGTGCGCGCACTTCCTTTATCGGAATCGGACCACACTTCCGACCCAGTCGATGCGGATTCCAAATGCGTGCCATCAAAGTTCAAATCGCGGTCCGCCGGGGCGGGGCTCGCGGGCGCCTCGCTCGACGGCACGATTTCGACAATCATCGCCTCCGGTGCAATGGGCTGCACCGCGCTCGCGCCTATATAGGTCAGGCCTAGCAGCAAAGCCACATGGCCGACCGCGGACAAGGCAACTGCATATCGGGAGAACCGCTCCGATCCGATCATGAAGATCGCGCCCAGCCCCTCACCGCATCGCCCCGCGCTCCAACCCCGGCTGCATCGCAGGATTGGCATTTCTATTGTCGGCCAACTAGGGGCGGGCCAACACGCAAAATACCAAACAAACCGAGCCGGGGCCATGGCACCGGCTGAGCGTGTTGCGTGTCGGCTCGCCCGACACCGTGTACCGGACCCGACCACACAGGCAGTCATCCGTCATCTCTGTCATCCCAGTTGTCTCCCCAGAGTTCCCATAGGTCGGCTTG